>JAACDH010000693.1 GCA_009936995.1 Rhodobacterales bacterium | reverse complement strand
CTGAGGCGCCGGCTGTCGACGACGACATCGGAGGGCGCACATCGGCCCACGGTGATCGGACTGTTGGGATTCAGCGTGACGACCTGAATACCATCGCGGTAGACGACCATCAGCGCCTTTCGCACCAGTTCGGGCCCACCCTCGTCATGGGTGAGCGCACCATCCATCGTGGCATCCGGATCTTGAGAGGCCAACCTCGCACTCCTTCGACCCATTCTCGGGACTATAGACGGTACTATAGCCCCCGAGGCGCGACATCGATGAACGAAGACCAGCTCACAGCGCTCATGAACGCGCATCCCGCAAAACTAGACGGGCAACTTGCACAGCCAGAACAAGCGTTACGCAGCGCAGAGGCGGCCTGGGATAAGCACCCACACGATCGGGTACTCGCCGGCCTTGTCCATGCGATTCACGGACGAATCACCGCTGATCAAGACCTGCCCCTAGACGTGGGAACGGTCCGTC
The DNA here is from genome assembly GCA_009936995.1 of Rhodobacterales bacterium. GTDB lineage: Bacteria > Myxococcota_A > UBA796 > UBA796 > JAACDH01. Next base: position 4,829 of record JAACDH010000693.1, on the reverse strand, counting down.
GCGGCCGGTTGGTTAAGTGGGACAATTGGACAACGACTTGGCAAGGCGTTGACCTGCAGACCGGCGCACCCGTGCTCGTGCGGGTGTTGCGCCCCCATCTCATCGGAGACGCGATCATGTGTCGCGCCCTAGCGCGCGAGGGCACCGCGCTGCGGGGCCTAGTGACCGGTGTTGGTTTTAACGAATCGCCGCTGCCCCACCTCACGGCTCCTCTGCCAGGCACCGCCCTGGCTACCGATCGTCTTCCCCACGCGATGCTGCTCGGTCAACTCCTGGGCTCTGCCGCCACCGAGCTCGCGAACTGGCAGAAAGCCGGAGTCCTGCCACCCCTCGAAGCCAATTGGCGCGAGAACGAAGGCAGCCTCACCTGGGTGGGCTTACAGTGCAGCACCGGACACGACGCCGGCCCTCATCTCGCCGCGTTGGCCCAACAGCTAATGGGCGACATGGAGCCCAATTCGGCCCTCCAAGAATTCACCCAGGCGTTGGTCTTCGCCCCCCCGCTGCAGGCAAAGGAGGTTCCGGCCATGATTGTGCGCGCATTGGCCGTCGACCTCGCTGCCACCCGACACAGCTTGAAGTCCGCGTGGCATATCGGCGCACACAACAACCGCGAGCGGCGACTCATCGACTGCGTCAAACGCCTGCAGGCATCGCTAGCGCCACCCAAGGGTTTGGGCGCCGTCGGCGTCGATCTCGAAGGCAACACGACAGTGGTCGAAGGCCGAGACGGCGGACTTTGGTGGGGTCCAATCCACCAAACCACCGCCGTCTGGACGTCGGATGGCACCTGGGATGCTCACCACGGCCGACGACTCATCAGAGCCCGCGCGGCCGCCCCGCCAAGCGAGCGGCTCAACCGACAAGTGGGCGGCGATATAAGCTATCCCGACCGCGCTCGACGCTGGGTCGCAGCGGCCTTGTCCATTCGCACCATCCTCCTGCTTTTAGAACGGTCGTAAGTGCTAAATCCAGGGCACCCGCCGGGGTCCCAGCGCAATTCACAAGGCCGGTGAATGCACTTGGCTCAAACCAAGCGCGAGTCCCCAAGGCCGGATACTTTGTTCGAAATGCAGCTCCGTTACCCAATGTTCGTCCTGTCTCTGGTAAGTGTCGCAGCCGGATGGCGCGTTCACACCGCCCAGCAATCGAACGCCGTCCCCTCACCGCTGAACGTCGACGTGGTGACAGAAAATGCACCGGTCGAAGACCAAGCCGAGGAGCGCACGCTGCGGTTTACGGAGCACAGCATGCAAATCGCCGGTTCAGCACGTCAACTGCTCAAGTCTCCCGACCGAAATTACCGCAACGACTGCTCCGGCTACATCTCATCGGTGTACACCCACGCCGGCATCGACATGGATGGCACGGTCGCCCAGATCTACGCACACGCCGAAGCAGCCGGTTTAATTCACCATAATCCCATCCCACACATTGGCGACCTGGTGTTCTTCGACAATACCCATGACCGAAACAACAACGGCACGTGGGACGACGTTCGTACCCACATCGCGGTGGTGATCGACGTGGAGCCGGACGGCACCGCAGTTCTGGCGCACAAGGGCAGTAAATACGCCCTCCTACGGATGAATCTACTGCATCCCATGGCTAAAAAAGGGCCCGAAGACCAAGAGTGGAATGGTCATCTTCGGCGCTATGGCCGCACCGACACCTGGTCCTTGTACCTTGCCTCCCAGCTTTGGTCTGGATTTGCCACGGTCGACCCCGACTTGGACTGGAAATGACGCCACTCCCGGAACAGACCGAAGACCTCAAGGCAACCTGGAGCGCATCGGGGGTGTCTATACAAATCAAACCCCTGCCGACCGACGGGGGCCGACTGCGGGAGTCTCTCATCCACACCTTCCTTGGGCTCTACGCCACTTTCACCGTCATCGTGGTAGCCGGAGCCCTAACGTGGATGGGCGCCGGCTTCGCAAGACCACCCAGCAGTAAGCTCGCAGCCTTATCCATGGGCGTTCCCGTCTTCCTCACCATCCTGAACTACGGCCGGCACTTGTCCGCGCGTCTCTGGATCGACGTCTCCCAAAACCGACTCATCCTACGCCACCGCATGTTTGGAACGTCTTTCGGCACCCAACAGATCGACCTCGCCGAAATCACCAGCGCACAGCACGATGGGCAAACGTTGCTCATTCAGCTCCGGTCCGGTGGGTCAATCCGCGAACCGATACCGGCGCTAAGCCCCAAAGTCGTGTCTTGGGTCGCGTCCCTCATCGAGCAAGCTCGCGACCAAAACGCAGACTTTTGGCGCGAAACGCTCGGAAACACCAAGCAGCACGCAGCGCTCCAACAGATCGTCAAAGAGTCGACACCGACTCGACGAGGTTGAACACGCCACTGACGATCTGTACACCCACTGCCCCATCGGGAGCTTCTACCCGGAGCCGGTAGGCGCCCTCCGGTAGATCGGGCCCCGCCGAGACCACCGCGTGACGCGTAGGCATGCTGAACGTCCACTCAAACGTACGGGCAGCAGCGTCGAGGTTATCGGCATAGGTGGGGTTTGTGGCCAGATCGGTCCAAAAAGCCTGGCCATCGCTGGTGACCGGCAGCCCGTTGGCGCGCAGCACAGGCGTCCCGTCCGCGTGCTCCAGATAGGCGACGGGGGCGCCCCACCATGGGTCAGCCCCGGCTACCGTGAGCTCGACAACCTCGTAGACGACCACTTCGGCGGGCACATCCACGAGGACATCGCCCAACCCCGTGGGCGTGGCTGCCGCGTACGGCTCGTACTGACTCTCGCCGAAAGGCTGGACCGGCGAGGGCTCTTCGCCGCCCGCAACGAAACCGAACGTGCGGCCAAAGGCCTCGACCACCTGTGCGGCCAGATAATCACCTTGTTTCGGACCCCACAGGGCACCGCTGGCCTCGTAGCCGCCCTCCCACCAGTCGTCCTCGGTGATGGAGTAGCCCAAATAGTCCTGCGCGTAGCCCAGGTACATCACGTCAGTCACATTACCGAAGGAGCGGATCTCGGCCATCACTTGCTCGGCGAGAACGGTGCCCGATTCGCCGGGCCAGGTGACCATGTAAAGGTCGCCAATACGACCCGCCGTCACCTCGGTTTGGTCGGGCGCTGGGAACTCGGCGTTGAAGGGAATGCAGGACTTGTCGAGGTCCTCGCCAAGGGTGCCGATATCGCAGTCGGCCGAGTAGCCGCTGCCGCAGTACACAGCGCCATAGTCGAACGGGAACACGCCGTCTTCGTAGCCCATCAAGTCACGACTGATAGGCGCCCGGTGGGTTTCTACGTGAATGTCGGGGGCGTCGTCCCAGGCAAGGTCGGCCAGCCCGATCTCGACCGAATCTGCCACCGTAAACCCGATCCGCTCCATTTGATCGTAGCCACTGTGGCCCAATGCGAGGGTGTCTTGGTCGACGTCGGGGTTTGCCGGCGACATATCAGCGCCCCAAGAGTTGAACATCATCACCTGAACGGGGTAGTCGAATCGCGCTTCGACCGCCTGCTCGATGCCGCCGGCCACATCCTGGGACAGGGTGAGCTCGTCGATGCCGAGCACCGTTCCGTGAATGGGGTACGCCATCATCAATGCGGTGAGCGTTCCCTCTTGCTCGATCGCCAACAGCGGCAGGGTTCCGTTGACGTAATCTAGGCCGTCTTCACAGCGTCGGTCGTTGATGCCCGCCTCGGCATTGGCCAGCACATAGCCCACGCGACCCGGCTTGAGATCCGCCAAGGCCAGCTCGACCGTGTCGGCCATGGCGTCGACCATTCCCTTGTAGAACTCAGGGAAGAATCGATCGGCGATGAGCTCGAACGGTCCAGACATATCGATGACCCGTCCCGGGCCGCTGTGGGTGTGGGTGCCGCCGATGATCAGCACGTCGTCAAAGTCGCGGCCCGTCCGTTGATTCAGCTCGAGGACCACGCCGCGGCGGAACTGCTGAAAGATGCCCACGGTGTCGGCGCGCAGAAAGATGACCTCGAAGTCGCCGCCCCGGCTGATGGCCATGGCTCGGAAGTCAGGGTGATTGTGGATACGAGTAGTGGCCGGATAGATCTCGGCGAATGGCGATGGGTCGGCGGTGACGCCAAATCCACCATATCCAACCGTGCCGATGCCCACCGGCACTGGCATTCGCATCTTCGCGTGCCCAACCATAAGATCGCCGGGCTTGGGCGCGGGCGTGTTGTCGCTGGACTCGTCTTTTTTACATGCCCCCAACGTGAGCACAGACAGACAGACAACCAGGGCGGTGCGAGAGAACATTAGAGCTCCAGATAGATCGCGGTGCAAATATGGACTCGAACGTGGCCGCGCACCCACTACTTTATCACGGACGCATCCGCAAACGCCGATTCGCTGCTTAGCAGCAGTCAGATCGGCGCACAGTCCCCGTTGGGCTCGCAATTAACTACGCCTATAAAGTCTTGAAAGTCCTCACTCACAACCCAAATTTCAACGTCTCCGGTGGTCTCACCGGTGTCCGGGTTGAAGTCGAGGGCACCGGACGCACCGTCCAAATTAACCGCCTCGCCGACCGCAAAAGCGTCGCCGATGGTGGGCCAGGTGTCGGGGCGGACCGGAAGTGATGCGCCGCCAATGGCCGATACCTTTCGGAGCCCACGAGCGATGCCGGTGCCCGAGATGGCGCCTTCGTTATGCAGAGACCAAGCGTGCCCATATAGAACCAACCAAGTGGCATCGTAGGTGTAGGGGGCGAACACGGCGCTACGGGCGTCTTCTCCGTCGTAGGCGCCCGCATAGGCCGCTTGGAATTGGTCGAAGATGGGCCCCACCGGTACCGCGGGCCGGGTTCCGCGAATTCTGGGATAGAGCTCG
>JAACDH010000692.1 GCA_009936995.1 Rhodobacterales bacterium | reverse complement strand
CGTCTTCTTCGTTGTCTGATGACTCTTCTTCTTCCTCGCCTTCGGCTGCTTTGACCTTCGTGGGCGCGGGCTCGGGCTCGGGCTTGGGAATCTTGCGCCCGTCACCAGAGAGCAGGCTGCGAATGTCGCGTACTGGCGCATCTGCTTGGTCTGCACTGCATTCTGGGCAGGTCGCCTTCGGGCGATTCATATCGTAAAATTTGGTCCCGCACTCGTAGCAAGTGTAGCGGGCGCCGAGCTTGGCCTTATCCAGCATGAATGTCTCCTGAACCACGTCGAGCGGTCGGTCCACGGTTAGTACCACGCCGGCATTCTGCGTCAAGGACCGGAGCTGCAATCGGTGGATCGAGATGCATCCCCTCACGTTTCATTCCCTAGTTTTCATTTTTCAGTTAAGGTGCGCCCCGTTGACGGGCATAAAGGTGCGGAGGTACAAATGCAGCGACTCTCTCTCGGTCTACTCGTGGTCATGGTGATTGGTTGTGGTGGCGATGGTGGTGACACCGGAGTCATGCCTTTGGGCTTAGACACCCGAATCGATCTCGCGCCCCAAAGCTCGGATCCCGACAGCGGCGATACTCAAATGTGTGTCGACGACACCGGCACGGTCTACGTGGTGTGGATTGACGATCGCGACGACAGCCCTGACGTATGGTTCAACCGCTCTGCCAACGGTGGCGCCTCTTGGCTCCCCAGTGCTGTCAAGCTCAACCGCGGCCTCGATAACAATGTCTGGTCCCCAGACGTGTCCTGCAACAAGAAGGGCGTCTACGTGGTCTGGGAAGACGATCGCGACGGCGCGCTGCAGAACCACCAAATCTACTTCAACCGCTCCATGGACGGTGGCGAGACGTGGCTCCAAAACGACGTGCTCCTCGAGCTCGACGCTGAAGGTCGCTCCTTCAGCCAGGGGCCCAAGTTGAAGAGCGTTGGCGACGACCTCTACGCGGTCTGGTACGACAACGCCAATGGCGCATACGACATCTTCCTCGCTGGCTCCGGCGACAACGGCAAGACCTGGCGCGATCCTGTCCGCGTGGACTCGGACGAGCCCGCAGGCGTGGCCCGTTCAGGTAATCCGCAAATCGACGCCACCGAGAACGGTCGCGTTTACGTGGTCTGGGAAGACAGCCGCAACGGAAACTCCGACATCTACTTCGCGCGCTCGGACAACGCGGGCTCCAGCTTTAAGCAGGACCAGCGCCCCGACGGTGGCGACGATCTTGGGGCGTTCCACAGCTTCGTCCCTCGGATGTCTGCAGAGGGCGACAATGTGTACGTGGTCTGGCACGACGAGCGCAACGGTGCGGGCCGCGACATCTTCCTGAACTACTCGGCCGACGGCGGCGCCAACTGGTCCAACACGGCCGTTCGCGTCGACTCAGACAACCCCGGGTTCTTCAACAGCGTGTTCCCCGAAGTGATCACACTGGGCAACCAGGCCCACGTAGTCTGGCAGGATCTCCGCGTCTCTCCCGGCTATGACATGTACTATCGGGTCGTCGAGAACGGCGAGCCCCTCGAAGAAGAGGTGCGCTTGGACGTCGGTGACGATCCGGGCCTCTCCCACTCCATGAAAGTCTCCATGAGCACCAACGGCGTCGACATCGCCATGGCCTGGGAAGACAGCCGCCACGACGCCACTGACGGCGACGGCTACGACGACCTGTTCTACAACTACGCCAGTGCCGATGGCACCCTTCAGGAAACCGATTTTCGGATCGACTCCCTCGCCGACGGTGAGAGCTTCAAGTTCGATCTCAACGTCCATTTGCATGGCCAGAAGATATTTACTGTCTGGACTGATGGCCGTTTGGGGACCGCAGACGTCTACTTCAAGAGCCTCACGCTCGGAGAAGAGGGCGAATTCGTGGAACCTGTTGCCGAAGCGCGCTAAGAGGCGTGCCCTACTTCATCTAGCCGGCGAACGCCCTGGGGTTGACACTCCGGGGCGGTCATATTAGTCGGCCGAGTCTTAGATACGCCCTTGCGGCGTTCATGGTGTGAATAAATGCGGACCTACTCTGCCAAAACAGGCGAGACTGATCGTAGCTGGTACGTCGTCGACGCCAGCGACTTCGAACTTGGGCGTTTGGCCACGCGCATCGCCACGGTGTTGCGCGGAAAGCACAAGCCTACGTTTACCCCTCACGTTGACACGGGCGATTTCGTCGTCGTGCTGAACGCGAGCCAAGTAAAGCTTACTGGTCGCAAGCTCGATCAGAAGAAGTACCATCGCTACTCCGGGTACATGGGCGGGCTGAAGTCTGTCGTCGCCCGCGAAGTTCGCGAGGACGACCCCGAGCGCATGATTACGCATGCCGTCAAGGGTATGCTTCCCAAAAATCGCCTGTCTCGTCAGGTCATTAAGAAGCTGAAGATTTACGGTGGTGGTGAGCATCCTCACACCGCGCAGGATCCCCAGCCCTTCCCTTCCGTACTTTAAGCAAGGTCTTAGACACCCATGGCTGACAAGCTCGTTCAGTACTACGGCACCGGTCGTCGCAAGACCGCTACCGCTCGCGTTTTCCTTCGTCCCGGCACCGGCCGGATCTACGTGAACAAACGTGAGATCGAAAACTACTTCCCCCGCGCCACTCTTCGTATGGATCTTCGTCAGCCCCTCGGCCTGACCGAGAACACCGAAGCGTTCGACCTGTACGTCACCGTTCGCGGTGGTGGTCAGGCCGGTCAGGCCGGTGCGGTGCGTCTCGGCATTGCCCGTGCGCTTCTTCTGGTGAACCCGGACTACCGTGGCGCTCTCAAGGCCGCTGGATTCCTCACCCGCGACGCCCGTAAGGTCGAGCGTAAGAAGTACGGCCGCGCCGGCGCTCGTGCCAAGTTCCAGTTCAGCAAGCGCTAGAACTCGACCTCGCTGGTGTCTTCATCCAGCGAAACCCGGTCGGCTGCCGCATCGCGACAGCCTGACCGAAGCCCCATACGGGCCTGGGCCTTGGTCCCGGCACGATGGGGTTCTTGTCGTTTACCCGGCAAGCCTCTAGCCAATATCGGTGGTTTGTCACTCATCGAACATGTCCGTCGCCGTGTGG
>JAACDH010000691.1 GCA_009936995.1 Rhodobacterales bacterium | reverse complement strand
TGGCCTCCTGCGCGCCGCCAAGCGCTTCGACCCCGATCGTGGCATCCGATTTAGCACCTACGCCCGCTGGTGGGTTCGCGCCCAAATGACCCGCGCCATCGATCACACCGGTCGTCCGGTTCGGCTTCCCGGCTGTGCGGTCGAGCAAACGCGTAATCTTCGCAAGGCGATGAAGCGGTTCGAGGCTGCAGGGGTCACGTTCGGCATCCAAGATCTGGCTCAAGAGGTCGGAATCGATAAAGAGCGCGCCGAGCTGCTGCTGTCTCAGGGCAACACCATCTCCCTCGAGCAACCGGTCGATGACGGTCCCCGCCCACGTCCGCTCGAGCGCTTCCTCTCCGATGACGATGCCGCGCCGCCCGATGGCGACGCCATTCAGTCCCAAGAGCTTCTGCGGATGCACGAGGCCTTCGATATGGTGCTCACCGACCGTCAGCGGTTTGTGCTCACCCGTCGCTACGGCCTCGAAGACGGCGAATTCCGTACACTCTCCGAGGTCGGCAAAGAGATGAGCCTCTCCCGCGAACGCGTCCGTCAGATCGAGCGTGAAGCGCTGATTCGCCTTCGTGAGCAGTCCAACATTCGCTAGTTCACTGGAAACTTATCGCAGTTTCAGCGGTAGGCCACCGGTGGAGACTTCGACGCCGTTGTGCTTTCGGAACAAGGGCGGTCGCTGCATGCGGCCCACTCGACAGGTGCGCGCGGGCGGCACAAACAGTCCGGCGCTGGTGGATAGCCATCGACGCCAGGACTTTAGGTGCAGCTCGGCCTGGTGTTTTTGACAGGACACCAGCGCCACACAGCGGGGCAATGAGGCCGGCTTGAACTGGGCGCCGGGGAGCGCGTGGATCTGCCACTGTTCCCCTTCGGCGACCTGGCCGAGCACCTGGGCATAGGATTGGCGGGTGCGAATGGCGGCGTACTCTGCCGGGGAAACGATACCCCGTGGCCAGACCCGTTCCGCGCGGATCATGGCGGCCGAGAGAAGGGCGATGGCCTCGTCGACGGGGAGGTCGGTGAACACCACCTGGGGCGAGAGGCAGCCCCGGCCGTCGTACAGGGCGGCGTCGGCGGCGATTGAGCCCCAGGCATCTTGAAAGTCGGCGGGCACGAGCTTGTCGGCGGGGAGGCGGGTGCGGTCGACCCAGGCGGCCGAGAAGGCATGACCCAGACCGATGAACTGCTGATCGGCGCCGAGGGTCGACCGGATGGCGGAGATGGACTCGTCGCTGCCCATGGCGAGGACTACTTCAGACCCATGAATCGCCTCGTGGTCGGCGGTGATGGTGAGGTGTAGACCCGCTTCGCGTGCCGTCTGCGCGAACACAAGTGCGGCACCAGGCGCGCCGACGGGGTGTTTGAGCGTGACCTGGATCCCGCGTCCCAGCCACATGGCCAGCCACTCGATGGGGGCGGTGAACACGGTTCGAGCGGCCACAAAACAGGCGGTTTTTGGGACGCTCGTTGGGGTGCGCAGAGCGCGTTCGACGGACTTGGCGTCGAGAGCGGAGAGCGTGGTCTGCCACGCGGCGCGGGCGCCTTCGGGGGAGAGCCCTGTTTTGAAGGTCGCCGCATCTACGTTGTTCAGCGACGAGATCCAGCGATTGACGGCTTGGGCGCTCACCGTTTTTGCCAGGCCTCTTCGACGGTCAGCGAGCACCCGCGGTCCTCGGCGCCTTCGAGTCGGCCGGCTAAGCTCACCCGGCCATCGGCGTGAACCACACCGGCGTCCATCGTCTCGATACCCACGGTGCCGTCTAGATTGCACAGGTCGTAGAATCGGAGCTGTCCGGGAGACTCTGCGGGCAGGGGACGGCCAGATTCTGGGTCGACGGCCACCACTTTTAGCCACGGCGGTGGTTCATATGGGGTGTCGGGGGTTCCCCAGAGCTGGCTGGATAGCTCGGTCATGCCGTATTCTGTGACCAACCTTGCGGGCTGTAAATGGCGGACCGTCTCGGCGTACAGGGATTCGCCGTCCAGGCGGTGGGTGCGCCCCTTGAAGCCCCCCGTCACCATGAGCACCGAGCCCACGGGGAGGGGTTGGACATCGTAATCGAGCCACTCGGCGAGGGCGAATGCGGTTGCCGCGAGGAACACCGGACCTGTGAGGGCGGCCATCCGGGACTGGAGTCCGGAGATGTCGACCACGCCGTCGTCGACGTGCCAGGTTGCGCGTCCCGGAGGCGAGGTGAATCCGATGAACAGATTGACCATATGGGCCAAGGAGGAGTCGGGAACGCGCGCCGGGTCTCCCAGGAGGGCGACCACTTCGCCGGGGGCGTTGGGTACGCAGTGGACGGCGTGCTGGAACGCGCCGAGCACGTAAAGATCGTCGCTGATCATCCGGTGCACTCCGCGACCACCCCCGGTGGTACCCGAGGTGCGAAATACGATATTTGCCTTATTCTTCGCCACTGTTCCGATGGGTAAATCCTTGAACAGAGACACCGGTACGGCTGGGATTTCGCGCCAGTCCTTGGGATCGCCGACGGTGAGAGCGGCCACCACCGGATCGTGCGCCCGTTGCCATCGATGCAGGTCGAGGGCCAAATCGCCAAAGGACTCTGTGGCTCCGTTACCGGTCACAAACGCCCGAATTCGTGCGGCCAGGGCTTGGGCTTCGGGGGAGCGGCTCATTGTTCGGCCTCGGCTGCGTCGAGGGCGTTGATGAAGCCGTTGATCTGCTCTTGAGTGAGGCACATAGGCGGCGTGAGCGACAGGCTGTCGATCCCTGCGGGCAGCACCAACCATCCCCGGCGAAGGAGCGCGCGACTGAGGGCCAACACGTCGCCCTGGGTGGTCACCGCGCCCATCAGTCCACGTCCTCGAAACACACGTCCCGACGCCTGGATGGACCGCTGAAGAGCGATTGCGGTCTTGTTGATCTGCGCCATTCCCCCGTTCTCGATCACGTCGATGCTGGCCAGGGCTGCGGCACAGCCGACGGGGTGCCCGAGGAAGGTCTGGGTGTGCAGCGCTTCGCCAGTCGACGTGCCCCAGGCCGACATGACCTCTGGGGTTCCGATACATACCGATAACGGATAACCACCCGCTAACGCCTTGCCGACGCACATGAGATCGGGAACGACCCCGTCGCTGGGGCCGGCGAACCACTCACCGGTTCGGCCCATTCCAGTCTGGATCTCGTCGAGCCCGAACAGGGCACCGTGCGCTCGGGCCACCGCCGCTATCTGTGCCAGCCAGCCGTCTGGCGCCGTGTGCATGCCACCGCGCCCCTGAATCGGCTCGGCGAGGCCCAAGCCGACACCTGCCATGGCTTGAGCGACGACGCTTGGGTCACAGCCCCATGGCAGGTGGGTGACTTGACCATGGGTGATATCGACAAAGGGGGCCGTGAAGGCACTCTTATAGCCTTGTAGACCCAGAACCCCGAGGGCGAGGCCGTGGTAGCTGCGCTCAAAGGTGATGACCCCTGTTTGTCCGGTGGCCAGCACAGCGGTCTTGATGGCTGCGTCGATGGCGTCCGATCCAGAGAGTCCCAACAACGACACTTCGAGGTCGCCGGGCGCGATGCGCGCCAGTCGCTGAAGGAGTAGGACCCGAGAGAGATCGGGCCATGCGTCGCCCATGGCGTGCACCAGTTTGCGCGCCTGTTGGTTGGCGGCACGGACCACGCTGGGGTGTCGATGTCCCACCAAGGCTACGCCAAAGCCGCTGGTGAGATCCACCAACTGATTGCCGTCTACGTCTTGGACGTTGGCGCCCACCGCGGATTGCCAAACGATGGGGTCGTCACTGACAACGCCAAGGGCCTCGGCTCTTCGGGTGCGACGTGCGGTGACGGCGGGACACTCGTGGCGAGCGAGGATGTCGACCGCGGCCTGTGAGGCGGGGCCGGGAACATCGGTACGCAGTACGGGAAGGTCGGTTCCGGTCATGATTGCTATTCGCACGGCACGGGGGGCCTCGCCACTCAGCCTGCGGGGAAGCGGGTCTTGAGGACGTCGAGGATCTTGCCGTGCAGGCCGTCGAAGCCACCGTTGGAGAGCACCGCGATGACGTCTTCAGGATGGGCGCGCATCCCCACAGTCTGGGCGATTTGATCCGCATCATCCAGGGTAATCGCCTCGACACCGGCATGGGTGAGGTCTTCGACCAACGTGACCGACGAGAAGCGCTGCTCTTCGTCGATGTTGGTCTGGTCGTAGGGTTTGGCGATGACCACTTGGTCGGCCGCGCCGAAAGCGCCGGCGTAGGCTTCTTGGAAGGTGTTGCGACGAGAGGTAGCCGACCGAGGTTCCCAGATGGCCCATAAACGACGCCCACCAAAGCGCTGCCGGAGAGCTTCGAGGGTTACTTTTACGGCCGTTGGGTGGTGGGCGAAGTCGTCGACGACGGTGACGCCGCCCGGGCTGCCGATGACCTCCTGGCGCCGCTTAATACCCTTGAACGTTTTGAACCCCTCGACTAAGGCCTTGGGAGAGACGCCGTATCGAATGGCGGCGGCGGTGGCGGCCACCTGGTTGTACAGGTTGTGCTCGCCGACCAAGCTGGTGGTGAAGGTTCCGATGGCCTCACCGTCGCGGGTGACCGTGAAGTCCATGGTGCCAGCCTGGGTGTCTGTGCTCACCACATGGCCGTCCCAGGATTGTCCCGGGCCATAACGCCAGATTTCGCACTTGGCGTCGGCGGCGACGTCGGCGGTACCGGGGTCGTCCCAGCGGGCGATGACTACGCCGTCGGTGGGCATGATGGCCATCAGCTTGCGAAAGCTCTCTTTGACGTGGTCCAGGTTGCGGTAGATGTCGGCGTGGTCGAACTCTACCGAGGTGAGGATGGTAGTTTTGGGACGGTAGTGCAGGAACTTGGGGCCCTTGTCGAAGTAGGCCGTGTCGTACTCGTCGCCCTCGATGACGTACACCTCTCCGTCTCCAGCGCGCGCGGTTCGGTCGAAGTTTTTGACCACACCGCCGACAAGGAAACCAGGGTTGCAGCCAGCGCTCTCGAGAAGCCAGGCCGTGATGGAGGTGGTGGTGGTCTTCCCATGCGTGCCCGACACCACGATGCTGTGGGCGTCCTTGAGGAACAGCGCGCCAAAGGCTTCGGGGAAGCTGCAGAAGGGCAGGTCACGTTCGCGGAGACTTACGGCCTCATCGTAGATGGCTCGGACCACGTTTCCGACGATCACTAGGTCGGGATTGTGGTCCAGATTACTGGTGTTGAAGCCCTCCATTACGTCGATTCCGAGTCGTTC
>JAACDH010000690.1 GCA_009936995.1 Rhodobacterales bacterium | reverse complement strand
TCGATTTTCGGGCGCAAGGAGCATGGCGTCAGCGGAACGAGGCGCTGGAGCGAATCGAGCAGGTGGGGCGCCGCCAATGGCGGAAGGAGTCCGGTGCTGAGGGTCAGGCTCGAGCAGAGAATGGGATGTACAGGTACAAGAGCATCATCGGAGACAGGTTGCGAGCGAGAACGGCGGGAGCGCAGAAGACGGAAGCGTTGATGGCGGTCAATGCGCTGAACCGAATGACGGAACTCGGGACTCCTGAATTGGTGGCTATTCGCGCCTGATGCGAGTTGGGGAAGGGGAAATTTCGCCTGGAACGGAGCCATGCACCAACGCCGCGCTGCGCCCTTCGCTAGGCCGTCGCGGCGACCAGCACCATCGTCTTCCCTGTGCTGCTTTCGTAGAGGAACACAATCTCGACCATCAGCGTCCCGTTCTTAAACGCGAAGACGAACTCGAACGCTTCTCGCGCATCGACGCCCTTCTTTCTAATGGCGTCTAACCGCCCTTTAAAAGTTTGCACTTGGGTGCAGGGTGCGACGTCCACGAAGAAGCGCTTGCCGATCACCGTCTCGGCTTTACATCCGCTGATTGCCGTCTCTGCTGCATTGTACTCGAGGATGATGTTTTGTGGATCTAAGCCGATGACGCCGAACGGGAGAACGTCCACATCCGATTGCGCGATGCTTGGGATGGCCTCGGATGGGAACAGGTCGAATCGCCTGCAGCATTCCAGGCAGACGCCATGCGTGATCGGTGAGGAGCTTGGCTGCACAGTGTCTGACGGGGTCTCTGTCGTGCACCATGCGCAAATGATTCTCATAGACCAGGCCTCGTTGCGGGGTATCCATGCGTAACGCAAAAAGTCCACGCGTCATTTGTGAGGATTAGATTAGCAGCCGATCCGCTAACATGAGGAAGACGTGTGTGTCTGTCGGAGGGAAGGGGGGTGTTCAATCATCGGCGCACGCGACGCTCGCCTACTGCCGAGTTTGGAGGGTCCGATACGCCTTTTGGGAGACGACCATTGGGAGAGTCATAGCACGAATAGGTGTGTGGTATCGTGGTGCCGATGGAATCTTCAGGCCTGGAAACCGAGGAACGCTCTCCTTTGGCTCTCCGGCTTCAATATCGCCCGATGAAGTGGTTCGTTTTTTTGTTGTACTGGGTGCTGTCTCTGACGATTGGAGAAGCAGACGCGTTTTCAGTGTCCTGGATGTATATCGATTTTGAGAAAAGACCGGTCGCTGCGGTGCCCGTTTTCTTGTACGAGGGCGAGATCATCGATCTGTACTAATTTGGTGGCCTCGACGGCGTTGACCTGCGCGAGTTCAAGCTTGACGGCGTTCCCTGTTCGCTGGGACATGTGCTTCGAGAGACCGAGTTTTGGAACGACGGTCACCCCGGTGAGGGGGCGCTCCTGTTCGACCAGCGTACATTTGGGTTGCTCCGACGTTACGGTTCACTTTGGGATTGATGCACCTGTCGATAGGCTACCTGATCGGCTACTTCTACCCAGATTGGTACAGGGAGTTGCTCGGGGTGGCGCTGCGTCATTCTGGTGGCGTCAGTTCGGCCGAAAACGGCGGCGACCTGAACGAACCCTCGCAGGCACGGGCGATAATCCCATTTTGTTTCGGGTTGCAGCTTCCCAGGCAACATGCAAACTATAGGCATCCACTGACTTCCTCCGATCTCAACCGGCCTGGCGGCCTGTTCTGTAGGACTCAATGAATCCGTTTCGCGTACTAGACCTATTCTCGGGCTGTGGGGGGATTTCCTGGGGCTTTAAGAAGGCGGGTTTCCATATCCTCGCGGGCGTCGATCAGGACAAGGAGGCGCTGGAGACGTTCGCCCTAAACATGCCGGAAGCCCGGACGCTCAACCACGACCTTTCGGGACAGGGAGTCACGGAGTTGGTGTCCAGCCTGGGCCTCGCAAGGGGAGAGCTCGACGTGCTAGTCGGGGGCCCTCCCTGTCAGGGCTTCTCAAAGAACGTGACACGGAGCGGAAGGCACCTCGACGATCCTAAGAACCTCTTAGTCCAGAGCTTCATGGACGCCGTCGAGGCATTCTCGCCGAAGATCGTATTGATGGAGAACGTGGCCACGATGGCCAATGCGTTCGGCGGGGCCTTCCGAGACGAGCTGCTCCACAGGTTCTCCGAATGTGGATACGAAGTTCGCTACGGCACTCACAACGCTGCCGAACACGGCGTACCCCAAAGGCGCAAACGCGTGGTCTTCCTGGCTTCGCGCGTTGGGCTCCCCGAACCACTCGCTCCCAAGACTCGGCTCTCCCTACGATGCGGCACCCACAAGACACGCGACACCCCTGCAGGGGCCATCTCTGTTTGGGATGCCATCGGCGATCTTGGCCGCATCGATCCGGCGGCCGGTATTGACGAAAGTAATCAGTACTCTCACAAGCCGTTCTCGGCGTTCCAGAACCAAATGCGGAGCGCTGGAAATACAGAGATCACCGATCACACACTCCGCCCTCTGCGGAGCAAACAGCAAGCTCGGTATGACGCACTGGAGCCCGGACAAGGACTGCGTGACCTCCCTCTTGAGCTTCAAACGAAGGGCGGATACAGCGGGGCCTACGGACGGCTGACCCAGACGATGATTGCGCCGACGATTACTCGCTGGTGTTTCCATCCAGGTAGCGGACGCTTCGGCCATCCCGTCGAGCGGAGGCTGCTGACCATTCGAGAAGCGGCGCGGCTGCAAGGGTTCAGTGACGATTTTCAATTCAGCGGTTCCAACCACAAAAAGAGTTGGCAGATTGGGAACGCCGTACCGCCTCTTCTCGCCGGTGCTTTCGCAAAACAAATCGCGGCGGTCCTCGCGGGCAGTACGGTCTCGACCGCTCAAAAGGGCCTCGTGGCCCGCCAAGATGACCCATTCCTGCCCTCTCCGAAGTCGCCAATTGTAGCTTCAACACCTCGGGAAGGCTGAGCGGATCAGGCTTACATGCTTGCCCTGCCGCCATTCCCGGAGGCGCCTACGCCGAACATCTTAGGTCGGTTCGACGGGCCTGGTGGCTCAGCGAGTATGGCCGCTATGAACGGAGCGCAGGAGCTTTCCGGTCTGGAGCAGGGCGTTGTAGGCGCCATCGAGGTCCGGACCGATGGCGCCGATGACCTGGACCAGCGCCCGGGGCAGTACGTAGGTGTCGCCGTACATTGGCCCTTCGATGTCTTCACCGTCCAAGGCAGTGCATGACGTCGAAGGTTCGTGTTGCGGAGCACGTCATCCGCAACACGTGAACGCAGATGTGTACGGGCTGTCTGAGACGTTGTTCACCGGTGTGGTGTGTTTCGCTGGCATCCGTCAGTGAACTTGGGTAGTCTTCACTGACGAACGTCAGCAGACATATCTAGGAGCCCATGTGGACTACAGCAACCTCGATCTGATGGAGCCCGCCACCCACGCGGGTGAGCCGTGGCAGATGTATGATTGGATTCGTGACAACGAGCCTCTGTACTGGGATTCACACAACGCGGTGTGGTGCGTGAGCCGGTACGATGACGTGGTCAAAGTTGCTAAAGACCCCGACACCTTCACCTCTTCCGAGGGCAACGTGCCCGGTTTGCCGCCCGATCCTTCCTTCATCAACATCGACGGTCCAGTACACGTGGCCCGTCGGAAGCTGGTTCGGAATCGTTTTGCGCCCAAGGCGATCGCCAAGCTTGAGGACCACATTCGCGCGTCGGTGATCGAGCTGTTGGATGAGGCGGGCGAGGACGGTCACACCGAGTTCCTCGAAGACGTGGCGGCCCGACTCCCCATGCGGGTCATCGCCGATATGTGTGGGATTCCCCGTGAAATGCACGACCAATGTCGGGCCTGGCTCGATGTGTTCTGTGGCGGCGGAAACGGTCCGAAGTTCGTCACCGACGAGGTCAACGAAAACTTCTTCGGCTTCGCCGCCTACCATTTTCAGCTGGTAGAGGAGCGCAAGGCCGAGCCCAAGGACGATCTGCTGTCCATGTGGGTGAACGCCACCGTCGACGGCCAGCCCCTCGAGGAGGAGGCGCTGCTGTTCGAGCACACCATGATGATTGTTGGCGGCTCCGAGACCACGCGCAACGCCATCAGTGGAGGCCTGTACCAGCTCCTAATGAACCCCGAGGCCATGGCGCATCTGCGTACCCATCCCGAGGACATCCCCAACGCCGCCGAGGAGATGCTCCGCTGGGTCTCGCCGTTCATCCGGATGTCTCGCACCGCCACCAAAGACGTGGAGTGGTACGGCAAGACCATCAAAGAGGGCGAGGAGATCATGATGCTCTACCCAGCCGCCAACCGCGATCCGTCCAAATACGCGCACCCCAATACCTTCGATATCCACCGCAGCTTTAAGAACAGCGTGCTGTCGTTCGGCTATGGCAAGCACTTCTGCTGGGGCGCCCGACTGGCCCGGGTCGAGATGCGAATTCTGTTCGAGGAGCTGCTAAAGCGGTGGGACAACATCGCGTTGGATGGCGAGCCCGTGTGGGCCGAGAGCTCGTTCATTCGGGGTATTGTTCAGCTGCCGCTTATCTTTACTCGGCACGACTAAGTCGGAGGTTTGGGCAGCTTGACTACGCGGTCCAGCACCCGCTCGATGACCCCAAAGGGGGCGAGCGACTTTAGCCAGATGCGCGCCTTGGAGCCCGGTCCCATGGGATGTCGGAGGCTGGGGCGCTTCTGTCCGATGATCTTCACGATCCGAACGGCCACATCCTGCGGATCTCCGGCCACGTCGCCGGCCTTCTCGTCGACCAGGGAAAGCACCCGCTGGACCATGGGCGCGTAGGGGCTGGTGGGGTCTTGAGCGTTTCGGCACAGACCTCGGTTCCGCTCGAGGATGTCGGTTTTGTACGGGCCGGGTTCGACGAGCGCGACTTGGATACCGAAGGGCCGCAGCTCGTGACGCCACCCCTCGCTCATGCCCTCTAAAGCGAACTTTGACGAGGCGTATGCGGTGAGTCCGGGCAGGGCCATCACCGAGGCCATGGACGAGACCATCACGATGTGGCCGCCTCGCTGTCTGCGCATGTGCGGCAGAACGGCCTTGGTGAGGGACCAGACGCCGAACACGTTCACGTCGAAGAGCTTGCGGATTTCGTCTTCTTCGAGCTGCTCCATGAAGCCGGCCAGGGCGATGCCGGCGTTGTTCACCAGGGCGTCGATGCGGCCGTGTTCATCAATGATCTGTGCCACCACGGCCTCGATCTGGGCGTTGTCGGTGACGTCGAGCTGGATGGGACGAACGTCCAGCCCTTGAGAGGCGGCGCGCAGGCCGTCGGCGGTGCTGAGGTCCCGGAGACCGGCGTAGACGGTGTGTCCTGCGCGGGCGGCTTCGACCGCGGTGAGCAGGCCAAATCCAGAGCGACAACCAGTGATGAGCGTGATCATGCCTGGGTCATAACCCCTGCCGGCCGAACGTTGAGGGTCTTCTCCAGATCCGTATGGGTCTGTGGCGCGATGGGCTTAGCCCGAGCTAATTCCGTCGCTTCACTCTCGGGTCTTGGGAATAGCCGGCCACCGCGTCTAGATCGGCGCCCTCGGGGCTGGCGATGGTCACGCCGCCGTCGGTCTCGAGGATGGTGCCGGTGACGTAGCTGCTCATCTCAGTGGACAGATACAGGGCGGTTCGGGCGATGTCTTCCTCGGTGCCCCAGCGTTTTAGCGGGATGGCTGCGGTGATCTTGTCGACCATTTCCTGGGTTGGAGAGGCCACGTTCGCCATGCCCCAGCTGCCTTCGATGGGGCCGGGCGAGATGCCATTGACGCGGACGCCGACGGGGCCCCACTCTAGGGCGAGCACGCGGATCACCATGTTTACACCTGCTTTTGCGGCGCACACGTGGGCCTGGAAGTGCAGCGGTCGCACGGCCTCTGGGGCGGTGATGGCGATGAGGCTGGCGCCCGGCTTGTTCAGGTGCTCGAAGCTGGCCTTGAACACGTTGTAGGTGCCCACCAGGTCGATATCAATGATGGTCTGGAAGCCCTTGCTGCTCATGGCCACAGCCGGTGCGTAGAAGTTGCCGGCCTGCCCGGCGACGACGATGTCTAGGCCACCGAAGGCCTCGGAGGCCACGCGCATGGTCTCTGCGAGGGTGTCGTAGTCTCGTACATCTGCGGCGAAGCCCATGCAGTCTGGCTGAATGGCCTTGAGCTCTGCGGTGGCGTTGTCTACCCGCTCTTGGTTCCGACTCATCACCGCCACCTTGCAGCCCTTTCGGGCGAGGATTTTGGCGATGGCGAGGTTCATGCCCCGGGTGCCGCCGGCGATATAAGCGGACTTGCCAACCAGAATGTCGTCGCGAAAGAGATCGGCCATGGATGCCTCCTAGAACAGGAGGGTATCGGTAACTAGAACGTGTTTCAATGAGAAAGTAGAACTTGTTCTATTTTGGGCGTCAGGGACCCGGATGTCGTCTGTCGGTTTCCTTGCTGCTAGACGCCGAGCTTCCGACAGTACCGCTTGAGCAGGAACATGTAGAGCTTGAAATTCATGATCATCGTCGGCCGCACCAAGAAGTGAATTTTGGCGAACGTTCCGGCGGGGTTATAGGCGACCGTCCAGGTTAATTTACAGCTATCCTTCGTCAGGGCCTCCACCTGGTACAGCTCGCCGAACGCGGTCCACACCAGCTCACTGGTTCCGTAGAATCGAAACGCCATCTCGCGTGGGGCGTCGTACACAAAGAAGTCTTCGTACACCGACATTCCACCCCAAAATCGAACCGTGCGGGTGGTTCCTGGTCCGTAGGGTTCTGGGGAGGTCCATTCCACTTGGCCGATGCCGGGCGCCCACTTGGGCC
>JAACDH010000138.1 GCA_009936995.1 Rhodobacterales bacterium | reverse complement strand
TGGCCGATGGCTGCGACCCGTGCCCCCTCGACGTGTTGGACGACGCCGACGCCGACGGGGCCTGCGACTCCGACGACCTGTGCCCGGGCTTTGACGACCGCCTCGACGGTGACAGCGACGGCATTCCGGATGGCTGCGACAGTCCAGAGCCGCCGGCCACTCCGCGAACGATACTGACCTACGACGACCTGATGTTTGGCCCCGAGCTGCCAGCGCCAATAGACGACGTGGCTGGGTTTGCCATACCCGCGGGTGCCACGCTGCCGGACCACATCTTCGAAGGACGGCTAGCGCTCCTCGATGAAGACACCCTGGGCAACTTCCTGAAGGTTCAGGATGACTACAACTACGACGGCGACAGCGAGCGACTGCATCTGCCTGAGTTCGACCATGTGTTTGTGCAGGATGGGCACGATCTCATTCCGGTCACCCGAGGCAATCTCAACACAACCCACCCCTTCTGGACCACCCTACTGGAGCCGGGCAAGGTCTGGCAGGAGTCCGGCGACAACGGACTATCTAGGGCGTCTCTGCCATTTTCCATCATTCAGCGGAACGCCAACTGCACCCACAACGGGCTGTTGACCTTCTTGTTTGATGAGGCCACCGTGTCGCAGGCCTACTATCAGATCACCCAGGAGACCTGCGCCTACTTCAAGGGCGACTTCTGGGGCCTGCTAGGTGCGAACTACTACCCGGAGGTCCTGCCCGACGCGCCTCAGATCCGCTCTGACTTTCAAGTAGAGCTGTCGACGCGTGTGCCCTCACGTCCCCTCTCGGATCTGGCGGTCGACTTTCCTGGCTTCGACCTGAATGCGCTGACTTCGGGCATTACTGCCGAACACATGACCCGCTACGGCCTGGTCTACAACGGCGTCAGCTACGTCAGTGACTGCGTGACCCGATCCGGCAGTTACCCCTATTGCGACGTCATGAGGATGCCCTCCTATTCACTGGCTAAGTCCCTGTTTGCCGGAACGGTTCGGATGGCTATCGAGCAGGAGTACGGTGTTGACGTAGGCGCTCAATACATCAACCCATTGGTTCCCGAGGCCGCCAGTGGACGGGGCGACTACACAGACGTATCGATCGATCATGCATTGGACATGAGCACGGGTCACTACAAGTTCTCGACTTACATGGTAGATGAGGGCGGAATGGTCATGACCAATGACTTCTTCCTCGCCGAAACCCTGGTCGAGAAGTCCGATGGCGCGTTTGACTGGCAGCGCAAGACCAATCCTGGCAGCAACTGGGTGTACCGGACCTCCGATACCTTCATCGCCACCCGCGCCCTTTCGGAGTACCTGCAGGTGCTCTCCGGCGGACCCATCGATCCGTTCGATTACCTCGTCAACGAAGTCTGGGTGCCTCTGGAGATCGGACCTGGGGCCCACACCTCGCTGCGCACCTCGGACAACAACTGGCAGGGCGAACCTCTCGGTGGCTACGGACTGTGGTTGATCGCGGACGACGTCGCCAAGCTCAGCCGGCTGCTGAACGTGGACGGAGGGCAAATCGCGGGTGTCCAGGTCCTGAATCCGGTGTCACTGGATGCGGCCATGCAGCGCGACCCGGCCGACCGCGGCATGCTGACGACCAGCGCCATACCCTTTTACTACAACAATGGCTTCTGGGCCCTCGAGCTCACCACATCCGACGGCTACCCATGCGACTTTTGGGTCCCGTTCATGTCGGGCTACGGGGGCATCACCGTCGCCATGATGCCAGGCGGGGCCACCTTCTGGTATTTCAGCGACAACGACGAGTACGACTGGCAGGACGTGGTCGCAGAAGTGCAATGGAATGTCGCGGACAACTGCGCTCCCTAGCGTCCCACAGGACTGGCTAGATGGCGTCGCGCTGAAAACGGGACCACACTGGCGGCGGCCCGTGTTTCCAGCGAACCTCAGCACGCTAGCCTGGTCTGCCGCTCGAGGCGTGCCATGGGTTTGAGGACCTCGGCCGGGCCGGGTGGACGGAATGCAGTAGCGGGAGATGCGCTAGCGCTTGTGCTTCTTGAGTGGGTGGCCCGCCTTGACTTCGGCGACCGGCTTCTTTCTGTTTCGCCTTGAGATTGGCCCGTCCACTTTTTGAAATCAGGTTCGGCGTGCGATTCGCGAATCATTCGCTCTAGTTCTGCCGTTTGCACTGCGATAGATGTTTTAGTTGGAGAATCATGTACGCCTGGTATATCCAGTTCCCTTTCTTGACGTTGTTGTTGGGCCTTAGCGCCACCGCCAGCGCTCAGCAGCTGCCTGTCGACATCGAGCTGGTACGTCAATCGTGGAGTGTGGACGCGGCGCCGGGCCTAGATGCCGTGCTCTTTGCAGAAGACTCAACCCCGCAGCTGCACATCTCGGAGCAATACGTACGCAATCCGTTGGTGCTCGACGTGTTTGCCGCAGACGACCCGCCCCAGGAAGTCGCGGTGGTGAACCATCGCTCGACCTCGACCATCGCTGTGACAACCGCCATCGGCGGTCGAGTAGCCGTGGGCGCCGCACTGCCCGTCACCGTGCAATGGGGCACCGAATCAGAGACGTTTGGACAGGACGGCGTAGGCCTGGGCAACCTGCAGCTGACGGCCCGCTCGCGCCTGCTGACACGCGGCGCCTATCGCCTCGGCGCTCGCCTAGACGGTGCCCTTCCCGTAGGGGCAACCCAGATGTGGACCGGGGGTAGCCCGGAGTTGTCGGTGGCCAGCACCCACGCGGTGGAGTGGCGCGGCGTGACCTGGATGGCGGATACGGGCTTGCGTCTTCGCACCCCGCTCGACACGGGTGCGAACCTCGTCGTTGGGACGGAGTGGCTTGGCGGAACCGGCGTGCGCGTGGCGTACGGCATGATCGCCGTCAGCACCAGTGTGGTCGGACGCCTAACCGTCTGTTGAGCTTGGCCGTTCAGGCCAGCGACGATCTCGACCTGGAGCTCATTGGCGGACATGGGCTCACCGACGGGTATGGAGCGACGGATGGCCGGGTGCTCATCGGCCTGCGGGCGCGCAGACTGAAGCGTGCCAAGCCACCCGTCGTGGTCCAGGCCCCGGTCGCCCCGGCTCCCGCTCCAGTGGCGATAGCCGCAACCTCGCCCGACCCACCCGAAGAATTGACCGCGGCCGTGGTCGAAATGGCTTCCGATATTCAGCCCGAGTTCTCCACCGTCTTGGTGGAGGAGCCCATCCTATTTAGGCAGGGCTCAGCGGTCTTGTCTGATGAGGCGCTGGAGCAAGTCCACGCCATTGTCCAGGTCCTTACCAGCACCGCCCGCATCGACCGCGTGGAGGTGGTCGGCTACGCCAGCGGAGAGGGCAGTAAATCCGTCAACTACGCCCTATCGTTGAGGAGGGCCAGAACAGTCTACCGCGCCCTCATCGGCGAAGGCGTATCGCCGAGCTTGATGAGCTTCAGCGCGCACGGTGAGCAGGGTGAGGCCCACGCGTCTACCTGGAGACGGGTCGAGCTGTATTTGACGATGTCCAGCGAAGTGAAGAACCAAGACGCGGCCCCCGCCGTCGAGAGGAGCAGTCAATGACCGCCGTGTTATGGCTCACCGTGGCCTTTGCAACCACCTGCCCCTCGCTGCCGGGAGGTGACCGGAACTGTAATGGAATCCCACCGGCACTGGAACCGCCGATCGACACTCAGCTCGAAGGCTGCGAACCCTACGATGAGAACGGACTGGACTGGTCCCACAACGACTATTTCTACGACTACCACTCCTTTGGGTGCGATTATCCGGCCACGTACTTCGACTCCGACGGCGATGGTTACGGCGACGGCGCACTAGACCTGCCCGGAGGTGGAACTTTCTTGTTCGGTTGTGACAACTGCCAGTCTATGGCCAACGCCGACCAGAAGGACACCGACTGCGACGGCCTGGGCGACGCCTGCGACAACTGCGTTGGCCTCCCCAATGCCGACCAGGCCGACGCCGATGGAGACGGACTCGGTGATGCGTGCGACATCTGCCCGACCCAGGTCGACCTTCAGCAGCTGGACCGCGATGGCGACGGCATCGGCGACGCCTGTGAGGTCGACCAGCTGCTGCGCGGAGGCGCCTGCAGCACCACCGGCCCAAGCCAGAGCGGAACCTGGCTGGTCGTGTTGCTCTGGCTCTCGCGGCGTCGGCTCTGTCAGAGCTAGGGGCTCAGCAGAGCTCGAGCGCGGGGCGGCACGGTCCAGAAGACGGACCAAGACAGTCCGACAGCCTCCGTCGAGCTGGCACGCCTGGTCCAAGCCGCTGCGCATCCCGGGACCCGGCGCGGTGGTGATTCGCCCATGGCAGCTACGTCGGAACGGGCGCTGATGCTTCCCGCTGGGGACGTCGTGAACGTGTACCCTCTGCGGGTCCACGGCGTTCTGTTACCTCTCTCCGCGACGCACAATGCCCTCGATTTCTGCTGGTCAGCCGCGTAGAGGAACGCTATCGATAGGAGGGGAAAGGAGTCTAGTGCGTATCGTACCTAATGTGTGGCTTCGTGTATGCAGGACGCCCTCACTGCACCGTTCGGTTCTAACGTAATGTTAGAACGCGGGCCGCACGGCGAGAACGATTCGGAAGACCTGATCCAACTGTGGCGAACTCAGATCCTCGAGAACGCCCTGACGTTGGCCGCGATCATCGTGGCGTTGGCCCTCATCATCACCGGCACGCAGGGAGGTCGGCCAGGACTCATCCTGGCCGTTCAAATGAGTCCCGCTTTGGTGGTCATTGCCATCGCCAAGCTGTGGAAGTCGGGACCATTTTACTTCCGCGCATACGGCATGGTCGGGGCATACTGGTTAGCCATCTTCGCTGCTGCCCTGCAGCGTGGGTACGCCATCCCCAACCCTTGGGTGGGCGCTTTCTTTGTCACTGTTCTCGCCGCTCTCGTGTTCGAACATCGACGCGCTTGGGGCGTGGTCGTCCTGTCCTGGGTGATGTGGGCCGGTCTGTCGGTGCCATGGGTGCAAGGCCGGGAAATAGTCGGGGACGACTTTTCAGACCTCTCCCAGCCTAGAAACTGGACTCGAATTATCCTTATTTACGTTCTCTTATCTTCCGGGGCCACGACGGCGATTCTGTTCTTCGTGAGTAAAGTAGAAAAGGCTCTCAAGAGCTCGACCAACAAGGCAAGAGAGCTCCGGCAGTTGGTCGAGACGGCCAACGCGCCAATTTTCGGCATCGACACGGACGGCAACGTCAACGAGTGGAACGCCACGACCGCCCTCATCACCGGCTTCTCAAAGACCGAGGCCATGGGCCAGCCGCTGGTCAAG
>JAACDH010000137.1 GCA_009936995.1 Rhodobacterales bacterium | reverse complement strand
GCCGCCGCCAGGGGGATGCAAGAGTAGGTCTGACCGCTGAAGAAGGGGTCGCCGCTCTCTTTGAGCGCTTCAGCCACCTCGTCGCGCACCAAGATAGCGCCCATGGGGATGTAGCCGCCGCTGATACCCTTTGCACAGGCGAGAATGTCGGCGTGGGTGCCAAAGTGCTGACAGCCAAAGTTCAGACCGGTGCGACCAAAACCGGTCATCACCTCGTCGGCGATGAGCAGGATGTCGTGCTGGCGACAGATGGCGGCGATGCGCTCGAAGTAGGTGTCGGTCGCGCCCGCAGCTCCTAGCGCCGACCCCACAAATGGCTCGGCGATAAAGGCGGCGATCTCGTCGGGGTGCTGATCCACCAGATCGGCAAACTCCTGGACCAAACCGTCCTCGTATGCCCGCTCGCTCATACCTGCGGGGCGCCGGTAGGGCAGGCAGGGTGCGGTGTGCAGGTGCAGATCGGGCATCAGGTCGGTGTAAAAGCTGCGCCGGGCGACCATACCGCCCACATCTAAGGTGATGATGGAGCTGCCGTGGTACGAAGACCAGCGCCCGACGATGCGATGACGGCTGGGACGCCCCTTGGCCTTATGGTATTGAAACGCAAGTTTAATCGCATTCTCTACCGCTTCAGTGCCACCGCTGATGGTCCAGGCTCGGGTAAAGCCGTCTGGCGCGAAGGCGCACAGCCGCTCGAAGTACTCCTCGACGATGGGGCTGTGGAACAGGTGGGTGGGATGCACGGCCAAGGTACGCGCCTGGGCCGACATGGCGTCAGCCACTTTGGTGTCGCCATGCCCAATATGAGTGACCGCCGCAGTGCAACCGGCCCCATCGAGGTAGCGCTTGCCCTCACTATCGAACAGGTAGACGCCCTCTCCTCGGACCATCATCGGGTAGGTCTTGTCGTATTTCGGAATGATGAGCTGACTGTTCAGTGTGCGGTACGCCATGAATTCCTCCAGGCGAACGTCGTAGTCGCCTAGCGCAGCCCTTGCCAGGACAGTTCTTCGCCATCGAGAATGAGCGGCAGTGTGTCGTCGCTGCTGGGCATCCACGTGGCCAAATCGACATCGGCCTGTTCACCTGCGATGAGGTCTTTGATCTCGTGGGATTTTTCGTCGTTGCCCGGGAACCAGGCGTAGCGAATACCCAACCGGGAGGCGTGCTTCATCTGCTTTCCCCAGCCGGCCTTGCGGTGGTACACCTCTGTGGCGATGCCACGTGACCGAAGCGTTTGGGCGATGTTTTCACACGCAGCCCGGTCGTCTTCGCTGGGCAACAGCACCATCACCTGGCACGGAGAGCGCCGCTGATTGATGAGCAACTTGGCGCCGTAGAGGTACCCGAGAATTCGGGTGAGGCCGATGCTGACGCCCACGCCTGGCAGCTGTGGTCCGCCGCCCATACTGCCGGCGAGGTTCTCGTAGCGACCGCCTGATGCGATGGAGCCGATGTGCTCGTGGCCCACCATCATGCCCTCGACCACGGTGCCCGTGTAGTAGTCCAAGCCGCGAGCGATGTGCAGGGCGGCGCGCACGTTGTCCGCCCCCGACATCTCGAGCACTTCGCGCAGCTCGGCCAATCCCTCGTCGATGAGGGGGTGCGAGACACCCAGGGCCCGGACCGCCGCCTCGACCACGTCTGGATCGCTGTCTTCGATTGCCGCGGCCTTGAGAATAGTGGAGACCGCGTCGTCTGCAAGGCCCAGCTCAGAGAGCAAAGGGGCGACGCCCTTATCGCCAATCTTGTTCCGTTTGTCGACCGCGCGCAGCACCGAGATGATGTCTTCGATTCCGAGACCTCGGTACAAGCCCTCGAGCAGCTTGCGATTGTTCACCAGCAGCACCACCGGAGGGATCGGCAGCGTGGCCAATGCGTCGCGGAGCATCCGCACCACTTCGCCGTCGTAGCGCAGAGAGAGCGTCTGCTCGCCAATCACGTCGATGTCGCACTGGAGAAACTCGCGGTAGCGACCCTGCTGAGGGCGTTCGCCCCGCCAAACCTTCTGGATCTGATACCGCTTCCACGGGAAAAACAGGTCGCCGCGACGCTCGGATACGTACCTGGCGAAGGGCACTGTGAGGTCGAAGTGCAGGGCCAAACCGGAGTCGCCGTCTTCGTCGGTCGCGTGCAGTCGCCGGAGCACGTAGATCTCTTTATCAGTGTCGGCGCCTTTGGAGGCCAATACGCTCAAGGGCTCGACGGCGCGGGTGGTGAGGGCCTGAAAGCCGTGGCGCTCAAACCAAGTGGACAGGTGACGAATCACCCGTTGTTGCAACAGCTCTTGCTCGGGAAGCCACTCTGGGAAACCACTCAACGGTTGAATACGCGCCACGATGCACTCCTTGCGGGGCGGCCCCATAACCCCGGAAGCGGTCAGACGCAGCTACGCAAGCCTCGCGGATCGAGGTATACTGGGCACCCCTCCAGGCATCTCCCCGATGCCCATGCCCCCCGCTCCTCCCTTCCCCGACTGGCACCGCCATGGCTCCCAAGACGTCCCGCAAGAAGAAACCGGCTTCTACCCCGAAGACTCGCAAGACGTCCGACAAGCCCCGCAAGGCACCCGCAAAGAAGACGGCGGGCAAAGCCAAAGCACCTCGCAAACGCAAAGCGTCTGGAAAGCCATCTGGTGTGTCGATGGCGCGCAAGCCCAAGGCGACTTGGAAGCGGTGGTTCATCACCGAGGCGCTGGTGTGGGGAACCGGCGCGGCATTAGGGCTGAGCATCGCCGGAGGGGTGCTGTGGACCAAGGCCGTCCAAGACGTCGAGGCCTACCTCGCCAATCCCCCCACAACCGCGCCGGGCGTCATCTACTCTGCTCCGATGCGCGTTCAGATCGGGCAGCGCGCCAGCCTGGCCAGCTTGGCCGGCGATTTACTCGCCGCCGGCTACGACCGCGTTGACAACGTCACCGAGGGCGGTGCATCTGGCGGCGCCGGACAGTTCTCGGTGCAGGGACAGACGCTCACAGTGTGGACCGCCCCCATGACAGGCCCCGGATTCACGGTGAAGGGCGGGTTGGCCACCCTTCGCCTAGAACGCAGCACCGTTGCGTCGACGGGGACCCACGGCACGGTCTACCTTAGGCCCACAGTCTTGGGAACCATCGGCGACTTGGAGTCCAAACGAACCGACATCGACATCCAGAAGATCAGCCCCTGGGTCGAGCCGGCGCTGTTGGCCATCGAGGACGCCCGATTCCGCGACCACCACGGCGTCGACCCCATCGGCATCGCGCGGGCGCTGGGACGCAACCTACTGAGCGGTGGCGGTATGCAGGGCGGCTCCACCCTCACCCAGCAGCTCGCGAAGAATCTGTTCCTCACCCCGGATCGCACCCTCCGACGCAAGGTGCACGAGGCCTTCTTCGCCGCCGCACTGGAGTCCAAGCTGTCCAAAGACGAGCTGATCGAGCTTTACCTGGGCGAGGTCTACTTGGGCCAGATGGGCGGATTGCCCCTGCATGGTGTCGAAGCGGCGGCCCGGGCCTGGTTCGGCGTCTCCGCCGCCAACCTAGAGCTCCACGAGGCCGCCACCATCGTCGGCGTCATCGCCTCACCCAACCGCTGGTCTCCGGTCCGCCACCCCGAGATCAACCTCAACCGGCGCAACACCGTCATCGAGCGCATGGTGGCCACCGGAGCCATCGACGAAGCCAAGGCCGAGCGCGCCAAAGAGCAGCCGCTCAAGCTGGTCGGCATCGAGCCCAGCCGGGTCCGTCGCTCTCCTTACGCCGTCGACCTCGCCGTCGACAAGGCCGAAGAGGTGTTGGGCGAAGGCGCCCTCGCCAGCGGTGGATACCAGGTGTACACCCACATCCAGCCCCTGCTCCAGCGGGCCGCCGAAGAGGCCGTCGCCCTGGGCATGGCAGAGCTCGACGAGGACTATCCCAAGGCCGCCGGTGCCCAGGTGGGCTTGGTCGCGGTGCAGGTCTCGGACGGCGCTGTCGTAGCCATGGTCGGCGGACGCAGCTACGCCACGAGCCCGTTCAACCGAACCACCCAAGCCTGGCGACAGGCGGGCTCCACAGTAAAACCCCTCACCATGCTGGCCGTGTTCGACGACGGCAACCTCACCCCCTCCGACGTGCTGCTGGACGCGCCCATCTCTCGCATCATCGACGGAAAGCAGTGGACGCCTCGAAACTACGACGGTCGCTACGTCGGCGACATCAGCGTCCGCAAGGCCATCGAGCAGAGCCGGAACATCCCCGCTATTTTGATGGCCGAGCAGATCGGCGCCAGTCGGCTTCAGCGCTTCTACCGGCAAGCGGGCCTGAGTAAAGCGACCAACCTGCCCTCCGCTTCCCTCGGCGCGTTCGCCACCACGCCCCTCGAGATGGCAGGCGCCTACACAGCCTTCGCCAACGGCGGTATCGCCCACGAGCCCGTGTTGGTCGACGCCATCTCGACCGCCAACGGTGAATTGGTCGTCGATCTGGACGGCAAACCCATCGGATTGGCGGCTCCTCAAGCCGCCGCCCAAGCGATCCGCGTCCTCGAAGGTGTCATCGACCGCGGAACCGGACGCCGCGCTGACGAGTACGGCGTCTCTGGACAAGCGGGCGGAAAGACCGGCACCACCGACGACTACCGCGACGCCTGGTTTGTGGGCGCCACGCCCGAACTGGCCGTCGCCGTTTGGGTCGGGCGGGACAAAGGCACTCTTGGACTGGCCGGAAGTCGCGCTGCCCTTCCCACTTGGTCGCGCTTTGTCGCCGCCAGCGGGACCACCCAAGGTCCGTGGCAGCAGACAGAAGGGCTTGTCTCCGTTGATATTTGTGACGAGAGCGGCCAAGTCGCCCGACAAGCCTGCGTGGAACAGCACGAAGATCTGTTCGTAAAGGGCACCGTTCCTCGCGGAGAATGCGACCTGCACGGTGCGCCAGCGGTCAAATCGGGTGGTGCGCTCAGCGGCCTCTTCAAGCGACGAGAATAGTAGGAAGACGGGTCTGAATTCTCCCAGCGCCATGCTGCAGTCGCCCACGAGCGCTCCAACGCCGACTTCAACCGCCCCATTTCTCTCGGACTCGGATAGAGTTGAATCATGAAGTTCCTATCCCCCGTTCCCCTTGTGGCCCTCTTCGCAGCCAGTTGCGCGACCGGCGACAAAGTCATCCCACCGATGGCCCCCCCCACCGATACCTCTTCGACCACCACGTCGACGACCACCAGCGTTGTTCCGCCCATGCCCGGTCCGGAGACGGGCAATTTGCCCACCGGGGGCTCTGGGGCGACGGGTCTCACCGCCGACACCGGCCCGGTTCCACCGATGCCGCGTCCAGACACGTCCGACAGCGGTCGCCCCACCGACACCGGCCCGGTTCCACCGATGCCGCGTCCAGACACGTCCGACACCGGTCGCCCCACCGGCCCACAGCCCTCCGCCGTGGGTGGACTTTCACCCATTCCGGTTCAGGTTCCGTGAGCAATCCGCCCTCCCTCGCCCCCGAGTGGATGGCCTGGATCACCGAGAACCTGCTGCGCGGCGCGCTCGCCGAGGACGTCATCCAGACGTTGGTCGACCAAAAGATGAACCCCGATCTGGCCCATTCAACGGTCACGTGGCTCGCGAACAGCGGCATCCTCGACGGGGCCCGCAAGCTCGTCGGCCGCGGGGCCGCCATGGAACAAGCCACGCGGTTGCGGCGCAGTTTCGAACGCCAACACCTCCTCGAAGTCTCCGCGCTGAACACCTTGAGCTTCTTCGATCACTGGACCGCCCACCGTCCCGTCGTGCTCCGAGGCGCGGCCCTAGACTGGCCCACCTGGACCCTCGACGACCTAGATACCCGCTTTGGTTCGGTCGAGATCGAGGTGCTTAAGGGTCGGTCGGCCCACAAGCAGTGGTGGCAAAAGCGCGACCTGATCGGTGTTCGCATGCCTCTCTCCTCGCTACTACAAACCATGCGGACCCGGCAAACCGACGACATCTACGGGGTCGGTCGCAACAACCTCTTCGACGCACTCCCCACGTTGGCCAACGAGATCGGCACGCTTCCAGGGATCGCTGAGATCCCCTCCGCCCACCTCTGGATAGGGCCTCAAGGCACCGTCACCCCGCTCCACCACGACCAGTCCTCGGCGTGGCTCGTCCAACGAATCGGACGCAAACGGGCGTGGTTGGCCAGCCCCCTCGAGCCCGCCCTCTTCGACACCACCCGCGGTATCTTCAACAGCGTCGACGCCCGCAACCCAATGACGGGAGACCTCGCTGAAGTCCACTGGTGGGAGACGGTACTTCAGCCCGGCGACGCCCTCTTCTTACCCGCCGGATGGTGGCATCAGGTCATCGCCGAGACCGCAAGTGTCAGCGTGAGTCTTGGGAGATTCATCTGGCCGAATAGCTATCCCTGGTACGCGCCCATGAGCGGCGTAGCTAGTCCAATTTTCGACCAATAAATCGCCAGGTGAGATCGTCGCCTGGGGTCCACCCTAGGACCACGTCGCCGAAGGGGCTCGACAGCAGCAGCTCCACCTCGCCAGCCTCGCCCTCGTCGAAGTTGCTGACCCCGGCAAAGCGAAGCTGAATGGCGTCACCGGCGATGACATTGTCGGTGGCCTCGTACAGCTCGCCGTTGTAGCGAAGCTGGAAGAGCGGCCGAAGAATCGCCAGCTCTTTGGGGAGTTCGACCAGCACATCATCGCTGCCGTAGCGGCTCTCGACCTGCAGAGAGGCCGACGTTAGTGCCGCTTGAACAAGGCTATCAGCCGTAGGCGTGAACTCGGGATGGCGCTCCACCGACGGATGGGCGGGCGCTTCCTTGCCAAGGGCTACCCGCTGCTTCCGATGCTCGCGGAACTCGTCGGACTCGGAGGTCTTGAACTCGGTGGTGTCGACCCAGACCACCGCCTCGTCGGTGACCAGGATGGCTCGGTGATCGACAATGTCATCGACCGTTGTGGCGAGGCCGTCTACTTCGGTGGCGATCTCGACTGAGCCAAAGTTGGTGGTGTCACCGGCCGCCACGGCGGGAACCGTGGACTCCGCCGCCAACGCCTCATAGTCGTTGGGGTACATGTCCGTGTAGTGCAGCGCCAAGACCAGCGTGGCGTTGTGCAAAGTACGCGCCGATCGGTTGTTCACCGACAGCGATAGCCCAGAGCCCAGGCCCATCATCGTTGGACTCACCTCGAGATCGAGGTAGGTGTCTTCGGGGAAGATTTCCCAGAAGTAAGGGCCCAGCACGTCGTGACAGAAGCTGATGTCGGACAAGATAAAGTCCCACTGCTTCTGCGAACGGCGT
>JAACDH010000011.1 GCA_009936995.1 Rhodobacterales bacterium | reverse complement strand
CCAAAGGCGCAGATTTGCGGTGGTGGAGCAGCGCTAATCGAGGCACTACTCAAGCGACTCACGGCCCTGGGTGGCCAGGTCCAAACCAGCACAGCGGCCGAAGAGATTGTGCTTCGGAATGGCCGGGTAGCTGGTGTGCGCTGCTCTGACGGCCACACCTACACGGCCTCGACCATTGTCGCATCCTGCCATCCCAAGACCACCCTCTGCAGGCTGGTCCCCACCCTCGTACGGGACACCCTTTCCACCGAGCAAATGCGTCGATTTCGTAGCCGTGGGATCGAGGCCGTCGTCACCCTTGGCGCGACTCGCCCAGTTCATGTTGGCGGCGAGGCTCGGTCCTCTTTTCATACGGCAGACCATCCCCAGGCACTTCACGACGCGATCCGCGCCGCCCGATGTGGCCAACTCGCAGACACACTCCCAGTGTGGGGAAGCTTGGACAGCGAGCACGACAAGACCTTGGCCCCCGATGGGCACCAAGTGATCAGCCTATTGGTGACGGGGGTGCCCCAGTCCGATGGACAAGCGTCCGATACCGAACTCCAAAAGTCGGTTCTTCAGCGCTGCGTCAAGGCAATTCAACGTCTCGATCCGGGGTTCGGAGAGCAGATCGTGGCGTCACAGGTCTACACGCCAGCCATTATCGAGGCCGAATACGGCAGCACAGGCGGGACCGTGCTCCACGGCGAGCACGCGCTAGACCAACTCTGGAGTCATCGGCCAAGCCTCGCGTTGTCCAGACATCGGGCTGCGATCCCCGGCCTTTATCTGGCTTCCAGCGGCACGCATCCTGGTGGCGGTTTGACCGGCGCACCTGGCGCATTGGCGGCGCAAGCCATTCTGGTGGACACCCCATGATCGCGATTTGGTTGTCCATCCTGTGGGCCAGCACGGCCCAAGAGATCCACGAGCTTGAGTGGCAGCGCGCTTTGCCCATCGCCATCGCCGTGCATGCCGCTGGAGCGGGGCCCCAGACCCGTGCGGACGTCGCCATTGCACTCGGCCGCCTGCATGACGCCGACGCCCTGACATTTCTGCAGCCCATGGTCAGCGATCCCGACCCCAGAGTCCAGAACGCAGTCGCCGACGCCCTCGGCTGGACGCCCGGCGCCCACGACGATGTCGTCCAGTGGCTCAGCGAGCAGAAAGAGCCCCGAGGTTTTGCGGCCAGACGCGCCGCCAAAGATGGGCTGCAGGTACATCTCATCGAGGCCCTAGGTCGGCAAGCCACCCGCGAAGATGTACCCCTCTTGCTCCGTTGGCTCGACACCCCGTGGCCAACGGGCGCGGCGGCGGCACATGCGATGGGAAGGCTGGGTAGGCGCGGCGTAGAGGGTACACAGGCCGCACTCGCGCCGCTGGCCAGCTGTCTAAGTCGACCCGATCCACGCATGTCGACCGCCTGTGCGTTCGGCTTGCGCCGCGTTGGCATGGAAGGCGCCCCAACTCGGGCCGTCGATGCCGCCAGTCACTATGTGAGCCACGGTGGCAAGGGCGAGGCCCGCGCCGAGTTGGTAACCGCTCTTTGGCCAGTTTTGGGGGAAGAAGAGCGCATCGACCTGCTGGTCACCGCAATCACGGACCCCGAGCCTCGAGCCCAAGTGGCCGGACTAAACGCGGTCCAGCCCGACCAAGTCCCCACGGTAATTGTTGAATCCATGTTGGTCTCCGAAGACCCTTGGATCGCTTCTGCGGCGATCGACGCTGTCGGTCGACTCGGGGGCTTCGAGGCGCTCGAACTCCGTATGTCGTCGGAGAAACCATGGCTTTCCGCGCAAGCCATCCGGTCTAGTGGTCAGACACTCGGGGTCGACTTTACGGACGCCGCCGTACCGCTTCCTATGCGAGCGGCTGCCCTAGAGGTCGCAGAACTCTCTATCGACGAACGGGTGAACCTCGCCCTTCACTCCGCAGAGCCCACGCTCCGCACTGGCGCCATCCTGCCGCTGCTCGCGCTGGACACCGTTCCCGCCGCTTCGGTTCAACAGTTGCTTGAAGCAAACGATCCGGTCGTCCGAGAAGCCGCCATCGACCTTCTCGATCAACAGACCGACGAAGCGCGGGTTCGGATCATTCTCGTGGCCCTGGACACCGAAGAGGACGGCGAAATCGCAGGCGCGCTTCTCACAGCTCTCGGTGCAGTTCTTGCCCAGGACAAAGCCCCCAACATCGAGGAGTTGACCACCAAGACGGCGCTCCTCAAGGCGTGGCACCACCCCACCGCTCGCGTTTACCGGGCTGCAGAGTCCGTCGCGAATCAACTCGACATCACGCTCACCGAGCGCAAAGGCGACGCTACACGGCAGCTGATTCTACCCGACGGGCGTCAACAGCCGGTCTCCACGTCCCCGCCTAATCTCACCGCGGTCCTGGCAATCCGTGGCGCGCGGGTCCACACCTCCCGTGGAGAAATAGTGCTAGCCCTCAACCCCTATAAAGCGCCCTTGGCGGTGGCGAACTTCGCGCTGCTTGCCGAGTCTGGATTTTACGATGGACGCATAGTCCATCGCATGGTGCCAGGATTTGTGGTCCAGAGCGGCTGTCCGCGAGGCGACGGGTGGGGAGGCCCCGGTTGGACGCTTCCCGACGAAGTATCCTCGCAACCCTATGCCGAGGGCGCGCTGGGAATGGCCCGCTCCGCGCCATGGGATACTGGAGGCAGCCAGTGGTTTATCACCACCGCAGCCACGCCACATCTGGAGGGCGACTACACCTGGTTTGGCCGACTGGTGCAGGGGAAGAGCGTGGCTCGCTCGCTCCGCGTCGGCGACATCATCACCGCTATCGAGATCGAGCGGGTCAGATCTTGACACCCGCACAACGCGCCACTGCGCTGCTGGGCCAGGCGACCAGCAGGGGCGCGATTAAGCGGCTGGCGAAAGAGGTGGAAGCGGACCCTGTTCTCCGCACCGCCTTGCTCGTCGAAGGTCGTCGAAGGGGGGCCGAACTGCCCGACGAAGCCTTAAATTGGCCCGCCAAACGACTGCTCCGACTCGCGCGTGGCAAAGAAGCTGAGAGCCGGGTGAGAATGAACCCGATCCGACGAGATGAAGGCTTCCAGTGCCAACACTGCGGAGCTGACGTCCAAGCCCATGGCCGAACCGCGCGAGACCATTGCCCATATTGCTTACGCTCTTTACACGTCGACGTGGTGCCCGGCGATCGATCAGCCAACTGCGGTGGCATCCTCGACCCGGTAGGCGCAGATACCCGCGGCAGCGAGATCTCCATCCGGTACATCTGCCGCACCTGTGGAGCCGCTCGGCGCAACCGGGCCATCCCTGACGGCGATCCCCCAGACGACTGGAACGCGGTCATTCGGCTCACGGTCGTTCAATGAGGGGCGCCGCCGGCCCAGGTAGGCTGAGGCATCGGGTAGGGGAGTACATCGCTCAGAACGAGCTGTGGTCCTCGGGTCAAACGGTGGTGGTCGCATGCAGCGGCGGCATGGATTCAGTCGTTCTCCTAGACGTATTGGCACAAACTCAAGCCTGGCATGGCGGCGTGCTGTCGGTTGTCACCATCAATCACGGCACCCGACAAGAGGGGCCATTAGACGCGGACTTTGTAACCAAGCTCGCCGCCGACCATGGATTGGACTGCGTTCGCGCCGATTTCGAGCTCGGCGAACACGCCTCGGAGGCGGTCTGTCGTGAGGCCCGGCGCGAGGTCTTCGATGGGCTCGACGCAGACGTCGTAGCGCTGGCCCACCACCGCGACGACCAAGCAGAGACCGTCCTTCTGCGCATGATCAGCGGGACGAGCAGTCGGGGGCTGGCAGCGATGCGACCGCGACGAGACCGTATTGTGAGGCCTTTCCTGACGGAGGAGCGACAGGCGTTGGTCGCCTGGGCCGCATTCCGGGGGCTGTCCTGGCGAGAAGATCCGAGTAATCGCGATCCGAGGTTCACTCGAAATCGCCTCCGGCACGAGGTGCTGCCTCTCCTCGAGGAGATTCGACCGGGCGCAAGTCGGGCGCTGGCGCGACTCGCGGGGATCGCCTCCGCTGAGGAGGACGTGCTGGCAAACCTCGCAGCCCAGGCACCACAGCCGCAAACCATGCCTCTGCGGTGGACTTTAGCGTGGGTAAGACAGACCCCAGACCCCATACTCTTTCGAGCATTGGTTGCTCATCTCCCGTCACTCACTCACGGCCAAATCCAGGAGATTCGGCGACTAATTCGCGGCGAAACAGGACCTTTATCACTGCCAAATGGCGTCGTTCTCCAGGTTCGGAATCGAGAATTGGTGTGCCTCATCCAACCATAGGGTCTTGTCGCACAATTCTTGGGTGTTAAATAGAGACTTAGCTCCAATTACCGCGGACTATCCATGCGAAGCTCCATCT
>JAACDH010000689.1 GCA_009936995.1 Rhodobacterales bacterium | reverse complement strand
GGCGAGTCTGGATTAGACAGCACGGAGCGAATCTGGCCTTCCTCGATGATCTCGCCGAGCATCCGCATGGCTACTTGGGCGCCGACGTCGATTTCGCGGGGGTCTGCCGACCCATCGGCCCACACCATTTGATGGAGGACGCTAAGCACCGATTCGATGAGGCGGGACTGCCCAATGGCTTGCCCAGTGGCGTCGAGCTCCACGTCATCGATGTCGATGCCCTGCTTGGCCAAGAAGGTCGAGAGCGCGGACCGGTTGGCACCTTGGACTGCGCTGACGACATTTTGGAGTATCACAAGCGGCGTGCCCAGCCCCCAGGGGAAACACAACCATCCGATGAAGGAGGTGATGGCTAGGCTACTCAGGACCTTTTTCCGGGTACAGGGTAGGCAGCCGACGTAGGTGTTCGAACCCCACTGCACGAACAGCAGGAAACCACGAATATACCATGCGGACCGCACGGTTTCGATGTTCCGAGTCCCGCAGTGGGGGCAGGGGATGCCGAGGGCCATCGTCGGCTCCTAGCGCCGTCTACGAATCATCAGGGCTGCGAGCCCGATGGCTAAGAACCCGGTGTTGAGCGGTGCCGTGCTGCAGCCGCTGCTGTCTTTATCGTCGTCACCGATGATGCCGTCGCCGGTGGGGTCGTCGATCAGGGGGCAGCCGGCGCTATCGACTTCGGTGCCGGCCGGCGTGTTGGAGCAGGCGTCGTCGCAGCCGAGGATGCCGTCGCCGTCGGAGTCGTCGTCGGGGCCGCCGCAGCCGCAGACGCCCAGGGCGATCTTATCGGGGTTATCGGGGCAGTTGTCGACACAGTCCATGGTGCCGTCGCCGTCGCGGTCGATGTCGGCTTCGTCGCAGCCGCAGATGCCATCATCTTCGAACTTTTCGATGAGGTCTGGGCAGGCGTCGTTGCAATCGAGGAAGGTGTCGCCGTCGGTGTCGATATCTTCGACGCCACAGCCACACTCACCGGGCTCGGTCTTGGCGCCATCATCGGGACAGCCGTCGAGTGAGTTTCCGACCAAGTCTCCGTCGTTGTCTTGATCGAGGATGGCCAACAGTAGGTCGTTGTTGACGCCGTTCCACTGGTATCCCACGATGGCCACGGTCTCGTCGTAGATGGAGACGGATAGGGGCTCGGTGTCAGCGCCGGTGTTGGACCAGCGCCAATCTGAGGTGGTGTCGCCGGTGAGGCCCGAGATGGCGGCGGCGCGCCAGGCTTGGTGGGTGCCGTCGCGCCAAGTGCCGACCACGATGGGGTCGCCGAAGCTGTCGATGGTGATGTCGGTCGCGTGCTCGTTGGCTCCGACCGCGCTCTCCCAGGTTGCTTCCCAGGTGCGAACACCATTTCCGTCTAGGCCGAGCTCGTCGTACTTGATCATCAGCCATTGTTTGGCCGCGTTGTCTTCGTCGTCGGTGCCGGTGTTGGTGTAGCCGACCACGATGGCTTGATCGAGGTTGTTGACCGTTACGCCCTTGGCAGCGTCGTCGAGACCGGCAATTCCAGCGTAGCTGTCGGACCACAGCAGTAGACCAGAGCTGTCGTACTTGTTGACCTGCCAGTCCAGGCCGCCGCCGTTGGCGTCGGTGTTCGCGTTCACGCCAACCACGTAGTAGTTGCCCACGCTGTCGGTGGCGATGCCGTGGGCGACGTCGGGGCGTACGGAGTCGTCGTAGTCGTACTGGATGGGGCCCAGGTCGCGGGCGCCGGTGTTGTTCAGATAGCGGAAGCTGTCCCATTGGCCTGCGATGAACGCGGCTCGGTAGCTCCAGCCAGCGGCGTAGTACAGGTCGGCGGAGTCGATAGCGACGGTGTTGTTATACTGGACGTGCGAGCCCGTGCTGTCTTGGAAGCGGTCTTCCCAGACCAAGCTGCCGTCGACGCCAGATCGCTTCTCTGTGAGGAAGGTCTGGGCGTAGCTCTCGGTGGTCCGTCCGGCGATGTTGACTGCCGTGGTGCCGCCCACGCAGATGTCGTCGAGGCTGTCGACCGCGACGTCGGTATAGGAATCGTTGCTGGTGAGCAGGTCGTTTCCATCGAGCAGTCCGGCGTCCAGTTCACTGGACCAAACCAGGGCTCCGGTCAGGTCGTATTTGGCGAGGTAGGCGTTGGTGCCATGGCCGGCGGC
>JAACDH010000688.1 GCA_009936995.1 Rhodobacterales bacterium | reverse complement strand
GCTGGCGACGACACGCTCGACGCGGACGGCGACGGAACCGCCGACGCCTGCGCCCCCTGCCCCGCCGACGCCTTCGAGACCGACACCGATGGTGACGGCGACCTGTCCTGCATCGACTGCGACGACAACGACGCCTTCCTGAACTACGCCGACAGCGACGGCGACGGCCTCTCCACCTGTGAGAGCGACTGCGACGACAACGACGACACCGTGTTCCCCGGCGCCCTCGAGGTAGCCGACGGCCGCGATCAGGACTGCGACCTCATCGTAGACGAAGGCACCGAGTGGTACGACGACGACGGCGACGGCTACACCGAGGCTGGCGGCGACTGCAACGACGGCTCAGCCGCCGTCCACCCCAACGCCACCGAGGTCTGCAACGGCATCGACGATAACTGCAACGTGACCGTCGACGAGAACACCGACTGCTTCGATGACGATGGCGACGGCTTCTCCGAGAACGCAGGCGACTGTAACGACAACCTCGACACCGTGTCCCCCGGCACGCCCGAAGTGGACGACAACGGCATCGACGACGACTGTGACGGTGTCATCGACGACGGCGTGTTCGACGAAGATGGTGACGGCTTTGGTCCCGACGACGACTGCGACGATCGCAACGCCAACCAGTTCCCCGGCAACATCGAGATCGCAGACGGCATCGACAACGACTGTGACGGCATCGTCGACGAGGGCACGCTCTCTTACGACGACGACGGCGACGGCCTCTCCGAGGACGAAGGTGACTGCGACGACTCCGACGCATCCGTGAACCCCGCGGCCGTCGAAGCCAGCAACGGCATCGACGATGACTGCGATGGCGACGTGGACGAAGGCACCGACCGCACCGATGACGACGGCGACGGCTTCGCCGAGATCGCCGGTGACTGCGACGACACCAACGACGCCATCGCCCCCGGCGCCACCGAGATCGAGAACCAGATCGACGACGACTGTGATGGCGTCATCGACGAGGGCTTCACCGACTCCGACGGCGACGGCTACAGCGATTTGGACGGCGACTGCAACGACAACGAGGGCTGGGTCAATCCCGGCGCCCCGGAGCTCTGCGATGGCCTCGACAACAATTGCGACGGCACCATCGACGAGGGCTGCGCTCCGGTGACCAGTCTCACGCCCTCCAAAGGCGGCTGCGGCTGCGACGCCGGCTCTTCGCCCACTGGCTTCCTACCGATGCTGCTGATCAGCGGCCTGCTGATGCGCCGCCGCAAGCTACATCGCGGCTAGTTCGCTCATCAGGAAGACGTTCGCTTGAATGGCCTTCCTGAACACGCCCAGGTGCATGGACTCGTTCGGGCCGTGAGCGGTGCTCTCGGGGTCCATCACGCCGTTCAGGATGAGCGGTAGGTTGCCAAAGCGTCGGCCAAATAGGGCCACGAACGGAATAGATCCGCCCACGCCCACTTGAACCATGGGCTTGCCCCACGCCTTGACGTACGCTCGGTCGGCCGCGGGAAAGGCCGGTCCTTGGGGCGTATACATCCAGCCCTCCCCATCGAAATTATCAACTTCGAGGGTGACCTTTACGCCGCCCGGAGGGTTGACCAGCAGCACCTCTTCCATCGCGGCATACATCTCTCGGGCGTTTTGGTCCGGGGCCAACCGAACCGAGAGCGTGGCGCTGGCTGAACGACGCAGGGCGTTCTTCTTTCGATCGGCAGTGGGTAGCGTCGTGGCCACAACGGTGATCGAGGGCTGCCACCACATCCACTCGGCGGCCGAACCATCGCGTACGGGCAACGGGTTGACGCCGTCGATGAGGTGGGCGCCCTTGCGGATGATGGCGTTGGGCATGGGGACCGTGCGGCCGGCAGCGCGGCGCTCGTCGGACAACGTGCGGCGTCCCACTTTCATACGGCCGTCGTCGTCCGCCAGGCGGGAGACCAGCTTCATCAGCGCGATGGACACGTCCGGCACCATGCCGCCCCATAGGCCACTATGGCCGTCTGCATCGAGCGCCTCGCAGATGAGCTCGACCTCCAACAAGCCCCGCAAAGAGACCGTGAGTCCGGGCACCTCTGTGCTGGGATTTTCACAGTCGGTGAGCACCATTACGTCGGACACAAAGGCCTCTGGGTAGGCGTCCATGAAACGCTCGAGGTTGGGCGAGCCAATCTCTTCTTCTCCCTCGATGAGCAGCTTCACATTGCACGGCAGGCCGCCGGTCTCTTTCAGCCAGGCGTCTATGCTGACCATATGCGATACCCAACCACCCATATCATCGGCAGCCCCGCGCGCGTAGAGCCGGTCACCCACAACAGTGGGCTCGTGAGGATCGGTTCGCCAGTTCTCGATCTCGACCGGCTGAAGGTCCATATGGCCGTAGATGAGAATGGTGGGAGCGTCGGGGCCCGCGTCCATCCACTCGGCAGCCACACAGGGCAAGGCGTCGGGCAGATCGAGAATGCGACTACGCTTCAGGCCGAGCGTGTGTAAGTCGTCGCGGATGGCAGCCGCCAGCTTTCGGACGTCGGCATGGTGGGTAGGGTCGCACGAGATGGCAGGAATACGCAGATACCGGCTTAGCGCCTCGACCGCCTGGTCGAACTGAGTGTTGGCGCGATCGGCGACTGTTTGGGCGATATCGCGTTTCATGAGCATCCTCGGAGACGGAAAAAGTGACTTATTCGGGTAGCGGTTTCATCGATATCCTGGAGAGGGATGGCAGCGACACACCGAGCCCATGCGGCCGGGGCCCAGCGAAGCCTTTACCCCCCACTCGTCGATAGGATCGCCACGTTGCAGTACGTATGGCCAACCCCCAACCCCTACTCTACCAATGGGGTACGTCGCGTGGGTAATTTGCACTGGAGTCGAAGTCGTTCTTCGGGTACAGTTCGCACCTAAAACGGAGGAAAGCCATGCGATGGTGCTGGTTGGCATGCGTAGTGTGTTCGGGTTCGGCCATGGCCCAAGACGTAGATTCCTCGGCAGATTCGGCAACAGCCGCCACCGCGTCCAGCGACAGCCCGCAGCTGGGTGTGAACCTCCGATTCCGGTCCATGTCCATCCCCTCATCCATCTTGGATACGTGGTATTTCGACAGCGATGATGCGGGCGCTCGCCCCCTTGATCGTCCTAAGGTCGGCGCGAATGTGTACGGGGTCGAGTTCGCCGTCGAGCCCGCGCCAGCTTCCTTCCTGTTTTATGCGGAGTACTGGAAGGTCCGCATGGAGGAAGGCTACTGGGACGACCGCGAAGACGAACCGGTCGACCACAACGACGGCAGCTGGCTTCAGCCCAGCAAGCTGGGCATGGTGG
Organism: Rhodobacterales bacterium; assembly: GCA_009936995.1. Classification (GTDB taxonomy): domain Bacteria; phylum Myxococcota_A; class UBA796; order UBA796; genus JAACDH01. Next base: position 2,621 of record JAACDH010000688.1, on the reverse strand, counting down.
CCTTCGGAGCCAACGTCGGACACGAAGTCCCCCTCTCCAACGACGACGCCAACAACTGGGTCGGACTGCGCTTCGGCGGCGGCCTAGGCCTGGCCATCCCCACGGGCACCATCAACCGCTGGAACGCCGGCGCCAACTGGACCTCCGACCCCTCCAATGGCTGCGCGCCCGACGAGTTCGCGCCCACGCGGGCCACCACTACGGCCTGCGACCCCGATGAAGTACTCGAGCTGTGGCCGGTGTTTCCCGTGCTCGACATCGATGTCGCCCTGCGGATGCACATCTCCGATGTCGCCCTCATCCGAATCGATGCGGGTATGCACGACATGTTCTACGTGGGAACCGCGGTTGGCGCTACGTTCTAGCGCCGTCTAGATGCCTGCGCCGAGGCGAGGGATTGCGTAGGGCGCCAGCGCCAGGACACCGATGTCCTACCCGATCGATCGGACAACGATGCACCACGACAGCGGTGTCAGGCTCCGGCGTCCCCCCCCCATCAAATCGACGTATAGAGAAGGTTCTATCGTAGACCAAACCTGGCACGAAAGCTGCATTTCATCTACGTGTTCGCTGGCGACAGTCCGTGCCCCTGTTTGTGGCCAGCGGATGTTCTAGAGTAGTCGAACCGGGAATAAGCTCGGGTCGACTACTCTGGAGCTACCTCATCTTTTGGCGAGAGCGTCGAGGCCGTACCCTTGGGTGCCGGCGGTCCGCATGTCTTTAGCTGAGTGACCACGCGATCCAGTGGCCAGTCGTTGTCGTCGTAGCGCTCGATGAGCCGCCCATCTTTGCCGAGGATCAGAAACCGAAGCGCGTGCACGATGGTGCCCGACTCGTCTTTGGCGACCGGCATGCCCGCGAAGATCGCTAGATCAGCCGTCTGCTCGACCGTGAAACGTCCAAACTGCCAAATCGTCGGGTCTGCGCTGGCTTTTTCCCCGTAAGCAGTGAGCACGTCGGCGGTGTCGTACTCGGGGTCGAGGGTAATCGCGAGAATGCGTTGTTCAGGGCCGATCTGCTCCTGTAACGCCTGAAGTCGGGCGATAGTGGCCGGGCAATACTCGGGCATTGGGCAGCGGGTGTACACAAAAGCCAAGGCCGTCGACTGCGCTTGACCGGGACCTATGAGGCCCACCGTGCCATCTTCGAGCTCGACTTGGAGTACGGGCATTAACTGACCGGGTCGGACGGGGAGCGGCCCGTCATCTCGCATCTGGGGGACGCGACCTTGGCCGGTGACCCGAATCTTGGTGAGCGTGGCCCGGTTGTCGGCCACAACGAGCCGACCGTAGATGAGGCTGCCCGGCTGCAGATCGTCGAGCAGCGTGGGGTCGTCGACAGAGAAGGGCATCACCATGGCGCCCATAAAGCCGGGAATATCCTTATGATCAACCACTACCTCGTGAGGGGCATGCACCTCGACGACCGTGCCTTCGACAATATAGGAGTGATCTCCCCCGCAGGCGAGGAGGCTGAGTATCGGTAGTGTCCACATGGTCACCGAATACCGCGCTGTGCGTCGACCTGCATCACCGCAGCCGCCAAACGTTGCGCCTCGGGCGCCAAATCCACCGCGCTCTCGCCGCCATAGCGCACGCGGTACATCAACCACGCGAGCTCTTCAAGGGGCTTCGCTCCGTCCCCAATTTGGGTAATCAACCACTGAGCGGCCTCGAGCGGGGGCAGGCTCTCCGGTGGAAAGTACCCCTGACTTTGCAAGTGAGCTCTCGCTTTTCGATGCAGTCGCGCCACTGGCCCTGATCGCTTGGGCCTCTCGCCAGTCAATCGCCGCCAGCTGACGTTCAGCAACCGCTCTACCACCCAGGCGCTCAACAGGGACAGCGCGCAGAGCAGCGTCAGCCCCAACCAAGGCACCGCACCGGTATGCGTTTGGCCAGAGACCCGCTGAAACGACGACCCAATGGTGGTCAAGGCCGCCGTCTGACGGGCACCATCAAAGCCAAGAATATGACTGACCCACAAGCCCTGAATCCACTCGCCGATCCCCGCCAACAGGGATGGCCCGACCGGAGCACCAGCGCCTGGCGTGGCGTCGACTACCCGCCAGCGTTCACCATTCCAAGCTTCTACCCACGAATGTGCGTGATGACGACGAACCACCAACCGCCCGTCGATGGGGTCGAGATCGCCGCCAACAAATCCATTCACCAACCGGGCTGGCACGTCTAGGTTGCGCAGCAGCAGGGCCTGAGCGGAGGCAAAGTACTCGCAGTGTCCCGTGCGCCGGTCGAAGAGGAAAGTGCTTAACGGCTCGTCCTCGCCTACATCGCGAGGCGCCCTGGTATAATCGTAGTTGTCACGTAGGTAGTTCGCTACCCTATCGATCGTGGCATCCGCGTCGACCGCTGCGCCGGCGACCTGGACGGCCAGCTCGGCCACTCTGTCGTCCATACGATGCGGTAAATCGAGGTACTGCCCTGGCCGAGGCGGGTCGGTCACCGCGGTGCTATCACGACCCCAAGGCCCCCGAGACACCACCGTCAACTCGACCCGTTCTGGGGCGTCTACAACCCGCCACGCACCATGGGAATCCCGAGACAGGCCTGTGGTTCCCGAAGCGACAGAGAGCACCTCTCCCGCAGTGAACACGGTCCCGTTCT
>JAACDH010000136.1 GCA_009936995.1 Rhodobacterales bacterium | reverse complement strand
TTTGGGCCTGGTCGCGGCACCCCAACTACTTCGGAGAGATTCTGCTGTGGATTGGCGTGTTCGTCCTCGCGAGCCCACAGCTCCAGGGCGTGGAGTGGCTCGCTGTCCTGTCTCCGATATTTGTGGCGGCCTTGCTCGTCGCCGGCAGTGGCATCCCTTTGCTTGAGGCCCAAGCGGACAAGAGATGGGGCGACGAGCCAGCGTACTTGGCCTACAAGTCGCGCACCCCGGTGTTGATTCCGTTTCTACGGTAGCGGCGCGTCGAGCCCCAGGCATGTTCAAACCCGAATCAAACAGGTCCAAGACGTATTCGGTGACGATGTACGCTTCACGGTCGAAGGGCGAAACATCGTTTGATCCACAGTCTAAAGCCCGCGTGCCCAGGCGTAGAGGGGATGGCGTGCCTGTGGCTCTGACATCTAGATGATGAGTAATCGCGTCCCATAAGCGGTTTCTTCGGAGGGTCCGGTAGGGATTTTACCGCGCCTCCGTACACTTTTGGCGCGCCACCTCCGAACGTCCGAGGACCCGACGTGAAACAGCTCCTCCATCGTTTTTCATACCCAAACTATCCCGCACAAGGAGCTCTCATGAGGGCCTGGATTACACGCCTGCTGGCGGGTTGTGAAGGAACGACCTCCGTCCCCCAGGCCGAGGACAACAACGGCTTCGCTCGGGACCAAGCCGTTTGACGGACCGCTCTACGACCCGCTGTAGTAAGCGCCCTCCACCTGAGCGGCTGGCGATGGGCCGCACCGGCCTCAACAACGCATCCCTACCGCTAGGAGAGTCCCTCGACGATCTGCTCGGTCTTCGTCCACAGCTTCTCGGCCAACGCGGCGTCGCGGGTGAACGCGCTGCCCCGGGTAGCATTGCAGTCCGCCCAGTATTGGCCGGTCTGATTGGCCACCGACGTTTGGGTCGCGACCAGCGTCTGCGTCGCAGCACCCTGCGGCACCGACTTCATGAAGATCGGGCTAAACACGGGGAACAAGCTTCGGACCACCACGTTCATGTGCCGGCCTAGGTTTGTCCGGATGACGCCTGGATGGACCGCGTTGGCCGTCTGCCCCGGCTTGAGCTTTGTCGACAGATGGTTGGCGAACAGGATGTTGGCTAACTTGGACTGGCCATACGCCCCCCAAGCGCTGTACCCGCCGCTGGCGTCGAGATCGTTGATTCGGATTCCCTCGACATAGGTCCCGGTGTGGGCGGAGCTGGAGGTCATCACCACCCGGCCATCGGCAGCGAGCAGATCGATCAGCCCCGTGACGAGGATGAAATGCCCCACATGGTTCGTGAAGAACTGTGCTTCGTAGCCATGCTGCAAGGTTCGTTGGGGCAGCGCCATAATGCCGGCGTTGCAGAGAATGCCATCGAGGGTGTGGCCCAGTTCCCGAACGCGGGTCACTGCGGCCCGCACCGAGCTGGGTTCCGAGAGTTCGCAGGCCACCGGAACGGCGTTCGGTCCGAAGTCCGCGCACGCCGCCGTCGCCTTGTCCAAGCTGCGCGCAGCGGCGATTACCCGGGCACCACGGAGTCCGAGAACCCGAGCCGTCTCGTGGCCAATCCCCGAGTTGCAACCCGTTAACAGGTAGGTCTTGCCGGACAGGTCTAGCTCGGCGGTGACCTGCTCGGCAGTGGAGTTGTAGCCGAAGCCGTTCGAGCCGTTTCCTTTGAGAAGACCAATCAATGACATCAAGCACCCTATTGTTGTCGATGAGCCCTGCGGGACCGCACGGCGTTCGTCGCGAGACGTATGGGTAACCGGATGCCTCTGTCCGTGGGATGCGCGCACGCCTCCACAACCGCCAAGCATCAAGACCGAACCCTTCGTAAAACCGTCCATCCAATGGCGCCCTGCGCTCAATGCCCGTAAGGAGCTCGTCGTATTAGGTACTGGCGAAACGAGGACTGAGCTCGGCATGGAGTTGCCGGATCCGCTGTTCGCCGATCTCCAGGGAGGCGATGTTGGTGTGCACCGAGTAGCGGCCAAGCGCGAGCTCATGCGGGTGCGCTATCGCCGCGCCGTAGACCAGCCACGTCGGCTGCTTGGCGGTGAGTCGAATCTCTCCCGGCACCTTGGAGAACACGGCCAGCTCGGTTCCGGAGAGCGTCGTTGGCTCGAAAGGGTCGACTTCGACGCGCACCTCACC
>JAACDH010000135.1 GCA_009936995.1 Rhodobacterales bacterium | reverse complement strand
CGCGCTTAAAACTGATGGTCCCAGCGCCGGCATTGCGATGGCTACAGCCTTGGTTTCCGCGATCACCGGAATACCGGTCCGCGCCGACACCGCGATGACAGGCGAAATAACTCTTCGGGGGCGCGTACTCCCAATCGGCGGCCTCAAAGAGAAAGTGCTCGCCGCGCACCGCGGTGGCATTACCCGCGTGCTCATTCCTGAGCAAAATCGAAAGGACATCGAGGACCTCCCCGCAAAAGTCCTACAAGTCGTTGAAATTATTCCGGTTTCTCACATGGATCGCGTTCTAAAAGAAGCTTTATCCGCCACTCAAGTATCGAAAATGTTCGGTTCACATGGGACCGAGTCGCCGATTGCGCTAGACTCCGAGCAAGCCGTAGAACGGCCCGAGTCCAGCGTTCGGGGCGACTGACCACGTCAATGGACTCTTCGTATTCACAATCAAAGCTCCGAGTGAGAGCATAAATCACCATCCGGGAGAAAACTATGGCTAACTCAGTGACCAAGGCAGAACTTGTTTCCACGATTGCAAACGAGGCCGGTCTTAAAAAGATCGACGCCGAGCGTGCACTCAGTGCAATGACCACCGCAATTCAACACGCGCTGTCCAGTGGAAAGAAAGTGACCCTCGTCGGTTTCGGAACCTTCAGCATCGCGCACCGACGTGCACGCATGGGCCGCAACCCACGCACCAAGGCGCCCATGCAGATTCCCGCCCAGAAGTCCGTTAAGTTCAAGCCGGGTAAGGCCATGAAGGACGCGGTCAACATCTAATCTAGGCGATCTTCGCAGGGGGCGGGTCTCGAACCAACGTCCCCGCGTCCATACGCCAAGAACCATCAAAGGCTCCTCTAACGAGGGGTCTCTTTTTTTGGGGAACGGGCCCGATTCCCCTTGCAGGCGTCAAGGCGGCCGATTAGATAGGGAGGGCTTCGACAGAGGGCGGATAGCTCAATGGGAGAGCATCGCGTTTACACCGCGAGGGTTGCAGGTTCGAATCCTGTTCTGCCCATTCATCACCTATATTTATAGCAAGTGGGGCGGTAGTTAAGTTGGTTATAACGCCGGCCTGTCACGCCGGAGGCCGCGGGTTCGAGTCCCGTCCGTCCCGCCACTTCAAAACACCCGTCTGGTTTAATCCAGGCGGGTGTTTTCGTTTCGAAGCACGTTGCCTATCGCACCTCGCTGACGTTATCTGCTGACCAGGTCCCTACGAGGTCTCGATGTCTGATCGACTGTTCCCCGCCCTAAATGCCCTGCTCCCCGGAACGCTTATCGGCGGCTTCTTACTGCTCTCTGGGGGCGTACAGGCGGCCACGCCCACCAAGCGCCCCACCGACGAATCCCGCGGAGAAGAACTCTACGAACGGCACTGCGTGGCCTGTCACGGCGCCGCCGCCAAAGGTCATGGTCCGGCCACCCAAGCGCTGGTACGCCCCGTCCCCGATCTCCAGGGCAAGGTTCTCATCGACGATCCCACGATCAACATCCTCATGCGCGGCATGGGCGCCATGCCCAGCTACGAGCAGACCTTCGATCGCTTTGATGCCAAACGGGTTCTACAGCACATGGCCAAGCTCGAGGCGCCTGCAAACCCCCCGCCGGTACCCACGCCGCCCCTACCCCCCCAGCCCGATTCGACTCCCGCAGAGTAGCGAACGCTCCCCCAACCTCGGCAAAACCGGGTATTCTGAGGAGACGGAGGCCCCGTGAACACACTACTTCTCACCGCAGTACTCTCGCTCTCTGTCGCCCAAGCCGGTGACGACGAAGCCGCTGCCCGTGGAAAAGACACCTACACCGCCAAGTGTTCCACATGCCACGGCCACTCCGGTGCTGGCGATGGTGTGGCCGCGCGCGCGCTGCCCCGTCCGCCCGCAGATATGGCCGCGGCCGAGTTCTGGACCCACATGACCGACGAGCGCCTCCGGGCCACCATCACCAAAGGCAAGCCCGGTACAGCCATGCGTGGCTTCCCCGTCAAAGAGCCTCAACTCACCGATCTGGTCGCCTACCTAAAGACCTTCGCACCCGCGAAGTAGCCACCCTCACCTCCCGCTCGGACTCCCCGTCCAGCCCCGCCACGGTCTCCCTCCATGAATCCAATCGCTGCCGGTCTCGGCGGAGCACTCTTCCTGGGCGTGCTCCAAGGCCTCACAGAGTTCCTCCCCGTGTCCAGCTCCGGTCACTTAGTGCTGTTTCAGCAGTTCGTCGACGTCGGCGACGACGAGGTCTTGTTCGACCTCATCCTGCACCTGGGGACGCTGGTCCCCGTGCTGTACTTCTACCGCGAGCACGTCGTCGCGCTGGTCCGCGACCCCATCGTGGGCACCGGTCCGATGATGAAGCGCCAAGGCGTGAAAGACCTCAGCCTACTGGTCGCCGCCTCCATTCCCACCGCGATTATTGGCCTCACCTTCGAAGACACCTTCGACGCGCTGTTCAAGAATCCGGCCGCACTCACGATTACCTTCGCCATCACGGGCGTTTTGCTCTTCCTGTCGGGCCGCTTCGACCGCAGCAGCATCAACCGGGAGCTCACCCTGCCCCTCGCCTTTGCCCTGGGTATCGCCCAAGGCATGGCCATCACCCCGGGGATCTCACGGTCGGGAACCACCATCGCCATCGCCTTGATGATCGGGCTAAACCGCGACAAGGCCGCGCGATTCAGTTTCTTGATGAGCGTGCCCGCTATCGGCGGCGCCGTGCTCCTGAAGGGCCTAAAGGCCGACCTGTCGAGTCTCGATCCAATGGCCCTCGGCGTTGGAGGCCTCTCATCGATGATCACGGGCTATATCGCCCTCACCCTGCTGGTGAAAGCCGTCCAGGGTGGGACCTTCCCGCGCTTCGCTTGGTACTGCTGGAGCGCGGCCATTGTGGCAGGAGTGCTTGCGTTCAACGCTTGACCGTTCCGGCGTCACCGGGTTACCTAGGCGACGTTACGGGTATAGCTCAGTTGGTAGAGCAGCTGATTCCAAATCAGCAGGTCCAGAGTTCGAGTCTTTGTGCCCGTGCCACTTCAAGAAAGCCCTCGGAACTTCATGTTCCGAGGGTTTTTCTCTTTGGATCTTCGGTGATTTAATGTCGTGCAGAGCGAAGAGTCGGACCACGTATTCTCTGGACGCCAGCATTTCCGCAGGGGCTGAGGTCCACCCGATACCCGATCGGGAGGATGGGAAGATTTTTCCAAATTCGTACCCGAACGGGTACAAATTGGTCGTCCGCTGCCATTCTTATACCCAATCGGGTATAAAAACGATGCCCACAACACTCGCACGATTTGTACGCACCCAAAGAAAGGCGCTCGGGTACACCCAGGTCGTTCTCGCGAACCGCGCTGGCGTTGGCGTTCGCTTCGTCCATGAAGTCGAACAGGGAAAGCACACCCTCAGGATGGACAAAGTGAACCTCCTGTTGGAGATGTTTGGTCATTCGCTCAGCCCCACGCCCATCAGTCGGGGCAGTAAGTGACGAGAAAAGGAACCGTCTACCTACATGACGAACCAGTCGGAGTCATCGAAGAGCTCAACGCGCGACGGGCCATTACCGGCGTAAAAAAAAGCTCTCCCTCGACCGCCACCGGGACGACAAGACACGCCTCACTGTTGGACTCTGGGGCCAATACATCCTCAAGCCCCCCACCGACGAACACTCGGAAATGGTGGAACTTGAAGACTTGGCAATGCACCTGGTCCACGCCACCGACATCGAAGTGGCGGCCCACGGACTGATTCCCATGACATCCGACGAGCTCGGGTACATCATCCGACGTTTCGGCGGAGCTGCAGGAGTGTTTGGTGGCATTAATTGAGAGGCGGCGGAGGCGAGTGGGCTAAGCCCACTTTGGCGACATTTTCCACCGATCTCGTAGATTCCAACTCCACAGGTCCTAAGTTCGAGTCATTGTGCAGGTTCCCTCTATAGGACGCACTCGCGGTCGCGTCACAACCAGCCGAGAGCGGCTCGCCCCTGCGCCATTCCGCTGGCGAGAAGTTGGCACACGCTGACCCGAGGAAAGAAAAGTCGGCGTCGCGGTGATGGTCGAAGATGTATTGTTCTGCACCTTCTAGAACGGCCCTAGAATCGGACGCGGGCTACGAGCCACCCGCGCAGAGGTCTCGGCGTTCGTGATTGGATTTGGCGTGGTCTGGAGGCCAGATTAACCGTCTGTCGCCGCGCTGGAGGTGAGGCACTTTCCATTGTCACGGCCCATGAAGCGACACGACGACACGCTAAAATGGCCTCAGGATCTCAAATCTAGGGTGTTCCCAAAAAATATTACCAGCGCCAGCAGTGGTACTCTGATCTGACACTCGATTTTAGGAACGTAGATGCTACTTCTTCGAGCCGGTACCGTCCGGACCTATGCCTTCTCACTGCTCTGTGCAGTCTCGCTGACCACCTCCGCCCAAGCGGCGACCTGGCCCGCAGACGCGGACTGGAATCCGTACACCCAAGACGGGGTGGGAATGGGAGACCCCACCACCGACGGTGGGAATGGCGCACGAGAGGTGGTCGGGGACACCACCGATCCCGCAGTGTACTGGTACTCCGACAGCACCCATGCACAGTTTCGGTTTCGCCTGAACGCGGATCCCACCGGGCCGGGCGGCTTGCAGTCCTTCGCCTGGGGCTTGCTGGTCGATGTAGACGGCGACTTCACCGGCGCCGAGTTTCTGTACATCCTCAACGGCGTCTCCGAAGACATCGAGGTGTGGCGCAACGATGTAGTACAGTCGATCGACGATCCCGGCGACCAGATGGAGACGCTGCTCTACAGCGAACCCACCGAGTACATCACCGACCCTAACGTGCGCATCACCTTGGCAAGCACCACCTTCGACGCAGACCCAGACTTCTTCCTGGACTGGGCGGTGCCACTGGCGGTGCTCGAGGCCGAGGGCCTCGCCGATGCCGTTGTCAGCTACGTCGCGGGCACCTCGAGCTCTGGCCAGAACCTCACCCTGGACCACGCCGGCTGTGACGACGCGAATTTCTGCTCCATCACGGACTCTATCAGCGATCCCGTCAACCTCTCTGACACCGACGGCGACGGCCTCTCCGACACCGAAGAGGCGATCCTCGGCACCGATCCCAACGACGCAGACTCCGACGACGACGGACTCCTCGACGGCGAAGAGGTCGCCGGCGGCACCAACGCCCTCGACCCCGACACCGACGGAGACGGGCTCCAGGACGGCACGGAGTCAGGCCTCGGGACCGCCTCACATGGCGACACCGATCTTGCGATCTTCATCCCCGACTCCGACCCCACCACGGTCACCGATCCAACCAACACAAACACCGACGGAGACTGCCTCGACGACGGCGTAGAAGACGCCAACGCCAACGGCAGCTACGACCCGCTGCTCGGCGAGACCGACGCCGCCACCGCCGACTCGGACGGCGACGGCGTGGATGACTGCGCCGACCAGTGTCCCGGCGCCAGCGACAGCATCGACACCGACCTAGACGGCGCTCCCGACGGCTGCGACATCTGCCCCTTCGACAACCCCGACGACACCGACGCTGACGGCATCTGCGACTCCGATGACCTCTGTGTCGGCGATGACACCACGGGCGACACCGACTCAGATGGCGTCTGCGACGACATTGACCAATGCGACGGCGACGACGCAACGGGTGACACCGACTCAGATGGCGTCTGCGACGACATCGACGTCTGCCCACTCGACAATCCAGACGACACCGATAGCGACACGGTGTGCGACACCGACGACCTCTGTCCTGGCTTCGACGACCTCCTCGATGCCGACGCTGACGCGGTCCCCAACGGTTGTGACCAATGCGATGGCGACGACGCAACGGGTGACACCGACTCAGATGGCGTCTGCGACGACATTGACCAATGCGATGGCGACGACGCAACGGGTGACACAGATGCTGACGGCGTCTGCGACGACATCGACGCATGCGCCGGGAATGATGCCACAGGTGACACCGACGGCGACGGCGTCTGCGACTCTGACGACCCCTGTCCCATCGACAACCCAGACGACTCCGACGGCGACGGCGTCTGCGACTCTGACGACCCATGCTACGGCGACAACCTCACCGGCGACAGCGACGCCGACGGCGTCTGCGACTCCGACGACATCTGCCAGGGCGACGACAACTCCGGCGACGCCGACAATGACGGACTCTGCACGGACCTGGAGCTCTCCCTTGGCACCGATCCCAACGACGACGACACCGACGACGACGGACTCCTCGACGGCACAGAGGTGAACATCGAGGGCACCGACCCCAACGAT
>JAACDH010000687.1 GCA_009936995.1 Rhodobacterales bacterium | reverse complement strand
CTTCACCGACCCCACGTTGAGCGATACGGACAGCGACAACCTCAATGACGGCGACGAGGTGAACGTCCACAACACCGACCCGACCCTCGACGATACAGATTCCGATGGGCTTCTCGATGGCGTCGAGGTCAACCTCGCCGGCACCGACCCGAACGACGCCGACACCGATGGCGGTGGCATTTCTGACGGCGTCGAAGTCTTGGTCGATGGTACCAATCCCCTCGACCCGACGGACGACCTGCTCGACACCGATGGCGATGGTCTAAGCGACTACAACGAGACAAACACCCACGGCACCGACCCGCTGTTGGCCGACACTGATGGTGACGGGCTCGACGATGGCGACGAGCTGAACCTCTACTTCACCGACCCGAACACCACCGACACCGATGGTGGCGGGGCATCCGATGGCGCCGAAGTACTGGTCGACGGTACCGATCCGCTCAGCCCCGCCGACGACGCCGTCGACACCGATGGGGATGGCCTGTCCGACTACGCCGAATCCAACGTCTACTTCACCGATCCGAACGTCGCTGACACCGATGGCGATGGCCTCGACGATGGCGATGAGGTGCTCCTCTACGGCACTGAGCCCTTGGTCATCGACACCGATGGCGACGGGCTTAACGACGGCGACGAAGTGAACACCTACAGCACCAACCCAGCCCTGGTCGACTCCGACGGTGACACCCTCAACGACGGCGACGAGATCAACGTTCACGACACCGATCCGAACCTCCTCGACACCGACGGCGGCGGCACCGGAGACGGCGCTGAGGTCACCGGCGGCACCGATCCTCTCGATCCCTCCGACGACCCCCTCGACACCGATGGTGACGGTCTCACCGACTTCGTCGAGGATGGCTTAGGAACCGACCCACTGGTGGCCGACACCGATGGCGATGGCCTGATCGACGGCGTCGAAGTGAACATCGCGGGCACCAGCCCGCTGCTCGCCGACACCGACGGCGATGGCCTGAACGACGGCGACGAGCTGGACTTTGGTACCGATCCTCTGCTCGAAGACTCCGATGCGGACGGCCTGCTAGACGGCGAAGAAGTCGACATCTACGACACCGACCCCACGCTCGAAGACACTGACGCCGACGGCCTGCTATACGGCGAAGAAGTCAACACCTACGACACCGACCCCACGCTCGAAGACACCGACGCGGACGGCCTGAACGACGGCGACGAGGTGAACACCTACGGCACCGACCCGGCGCTCGAAGACACCGACGGCGGCAGCGTCAACGACGGCCAAGAGGTCCTCGACGGCACCGATCCACTCGATGCGTCGGATGACATCGCCACGGGAACGGCCACCGGTACCACGGCCACCGGCGGAACCGCCACGGGCAACACGGCGACCGGCACGATGGTCACACCTCCGGGCGACACTGGACTCGACTTTGGCGGTCCGCTCGCCGGCGCCATTTTCGAGGGCGGCGGCTGCGCTTGCGACGGTTCGGCCGGCGGGTCTGGCACGGCGGCCTGGTGGGTGATGCTGGGGCTGTTCGGCCTTCGTCGACGCAGGTAACGACGGGCTACTTCGGCACTGCGCTCGCGCGTAGGAAGAATCCGACTACGGCGCTGAGCGTCTGGTCGAGCGTGGCCATGGGTTTGCCACACCAGGCGAGGGCCGCGCCAAAGACGTTGACCAAGAAGAACTCGGTCATCAGCTCGGGGGGGATCAACGTGCTGATTTCGCCGCGCTCGACGGCGTGGTGGAAACGGGGGATCAACGCCAGCTGCACCGGATGCTGTTCGGTGGCTTGTTCGATGTTCTGCGCGGTGATCTTCAGGGCGACGGTGCCGATCTCGCGGAGGAGGTCTGGGCGTTCTTGCCACTCGGTGGCGATTGCGCCAGCGGTGAGCGCGAGCACTGTGTGGATGGGCGTATTTGCAGGGAGCGCCAAGAGGTCTTCGGAGATGCGTGACTGGGAATCGGCCAGGCAGCGCAACAGGACGTCTTCTTTACTGGGGTAGTGGAAGTAGAAGGTACCGCGGCTGACACCGGCCAACGTGGCGATATCGTCGATGCGGGCGGCCTCGACCCCGTCGCGCATGAACACCTCGAGGGCAGCGTCGTACAGGCGTTCGCGGGTGCGCTCCCGCTGACGGTCGCGGACGGTGCGTGCTTCGGTGGCGCGGGTGGTGTCGGTCAAAGACGGCTCCAGCGGACATTCCTTGGAGGATGGGCTATCCTAGTAGTGCGCTGTGTGCAGCGTTCCCTCTCGGCCCCGCGCCACTCCCCATCGTCAAACCTCGGTTTGCGCCTCTGCCACTCCCTGGAGCCTACTATGCATAGAACCGTCCTCTTCCTCGCTCTTGTCTTGGCGCCCTCCTGCAAGAGACCCCCACCCACGACCATGGCCGAGCCATTGGTCACGCAGAACACGCCCACCCAAGTGCCCGCAGCTCCGGTGTCAGATGTGCCCCAGGTGGTTCGCAATATGATGGAGAACTTCGAGCGCGTGTACTTCGAACTCGACGCCCACGCGCAGTCGGACGAGGCTCAAGCTGCGCTGAAGGCCAACGCCGAGATCATGCAGAAGGTCACCGACATCAAGGTCGAGATTCAGGGCCACGCCGACGAGCGAGGCACCACCGACTACAATCTGGCGTTGGGCCAAAAGCGTGCTGCTTCCGTGAAGAAGTACCTGCTCAGCCTAGGCGTCGCCACAGACCGCATCACCGTGGTGTCCTTCGGCGAAGAGCGCCCAGCGTCCTCTGCCGGTGGCGAGGCCGCGTGGTCCAAGAACCGCCGCGCTGAGTTCCGCATCACCTGGGGTTCCGGCGCGTCCGGTACCACGAACTAGCTATTCGAAGCGGCCGTATACACCGTCGATGTCGGCGCCGTTGGCGATGGGATCGTTGGGATAGAGGTCGTCCGCGGCTGGATCGATCAGCGCGCCGGCGCTGGTCAGTCGGACGAACCACACCCCTTGGGCGAGCACGTCGTCGGCCTCGGGGGTGCTGGGCAGATCGGCCAAGTCGAAGGCGTCTCCACCGGCCACTTCAGAGTCAAAGGGGTCGACTGGATTTGTGTCCTCGTTGAGCAGCACCGGGGTGAGACCCGCAAAACCCGTCCACTGGCTGGGGTCGGAGGTCCACCGGTCACCGGCGTAGTTGTGCTCGAAGGCCACCCAGGTCTCGCCGTCGGCGCTCACCTCGACCACTACGGGGTCGAAGAACCGGCCGCTGATGTGGTCGAAAGGGTTCTCGAAGACGGCTAGATCGGGGCCGGGGCCATCGAAGACGGCGCCGGATGACCAAGCCAGCACCATCCAAGCGTCGGTTTCGAGGTCGAGGCCCAAAGAGAACACGTCGGTTCCGCCTTGGGTGGTTCCTTTTCCCCGAACGCCGTTGGTGGCGAGGGTGGCGTCGTGAAATCCTTCGCCGGTGTGTCCAGGAGCGTCGACCACGACGTCTGCACAGCCCGGGAACAACGGTTCATCCGCTCGGGGAGAATCGGACTCGGGCGTACAGGCCGTGAGCATAAGCCCCAGCAGAATTATGGGGTGAGGTTGGACCACGAGAATCCACCACAGCCAGAGTCGAGATTAGCGGAGTCGGCGGGCGTCCCGGCGAGTGCGAGGGCCTCGGTGGCGGCGCCGAACGTGCTCTGGCAGTAGTACAGGTTGCCGGCCAGGTCGTCGTGCCAGTCGAAGCGGCTGTACAGGTTGGGGTCGTAACCGTTGGACGCGTCGTTCTGGGCGACCACGTACCGGGTGGTGTTGTCGTACCGGGTGATGTGGAACGTCGACATGAACACGTCGGGAATAGACTGAGTCCAGGTGGCGTCGGTGATCTGGTGGTTGGTACCAAAGTTATCGGTGTAGTCGCCAACAATCGTCAGTGGGTTCGTGGTGGGCGTCGTGTTCGTACCGGTCGTGTTCGTACCGGTCGTGTTCGTACCGGTCGTGGTCGTACCGGTCGTGGTCGTGATCGTCGTACCTGTACTGGCAGGGCTTTCCGTCGTATCACCGGTATCGTTAGTATCTCCGACCATATCACCGCAACCCACGGCGGTCAGGACGAGCGCTGCCACAAAAATTCTGTGCATGGCTTTTCTCCAGATAATCTTCAGGGGAAGAGGCCACGACACGAAGAATTCGCGCCCATTGCTCCTTCCCGGGAACAGTTGGGGCGATCAAAGGGTCGGTCTCCCGGCTTACGGCATTGCTCTCTCGTCTTCCCAGGCAGGTGCCCAGTGACTTCTTGAGAGAGTACAGCCGCTTACGGTGGCGGGTCCGCGCTGGATTCTCACCAGCTTCCCGTGCGCCTCGTGAGAAGCGCACCCATCGATCTGTGTCGAAGTCTCGCAGGGAGAAGACCACACAGGGTGCGGCTATTCTGCTTTAGCCGCGGACGCCACTCCGGGGATGGGCCAAGCAGGGCGGTGTTGCGGCGAGAAACCCAGTGCGCGTGCGGCATCGAGGATGCGTTCAAACTCGAGAGAAATGGTGGCGCCGGCCTTTTGAGTGACCTCGTCTTCGGTGGGCAGGTCGAAGTCGTCCGCACCGTACTTCAGGCCCAGCATGGCGTCTGTGTTCTGGGTGAGCACGCTTGTGCGGATGTGGGGGACGTTGTCGAGGTAGATGCGACACAGGGCCAGCCAGCGGAGGTACTCGCCGGTGGTGATCTCGTCGCCACCAAGATCGGTGTTGTATGGCTTGTAGGTCCAACACAAGAAACTAGGAAGTCCGCCGACTTCGTCTTGGAAGCGACGAAGCCGCTCGAGGTGGGAGAGCCGCTCATCAATGGTCTCGTCGAAGCCGATGACCATGGTGGCCGTGCTGCCGAGTCCAGCCTCGACGATGGCGCGTTGGGCGTCGTAATAGTCTTCGACCGTGTACTTGAGGGGGCTGTGTCGTCGCCGGAAGGCGTCTTCGAGGACCTCGGCTCCTCCGCCGGTGATCCATCGGGTTCCCGCCGCCTTCAGGATGGCCACGCCCTCGTCGTATGACAGCTGACTGACCTTGCACGAGTACATGAACTCGGCCACGGTGAGCTCGTAGAAGCTCATCTCGGGGTAGCGCTTGCGTAGGGTGGAGAAGATCTCGGCGTAGTTGTGGATGCGCAGCTTGGGGTGGAAGCCGCCATTAAAGCCAATGAGCGTGCCGCCGAGGTTCTTCAGGTCATCGATGCGCTCGGAGATCTGATCGGCGTTGAGCAGGTATCCACCTGGCTTCTTGGGCAGTACGTAAAAGGCACAGTAGTCGCAGCGCGCCACACACACATTGGTGGTGTTGATGATCGACATGATCAGCCACGTGGCCACGTCGGGGGCGTGGTACCGGGCCCGAACCAGTCCGGCGAGCTCGATCAACGTATCGTCGTCGGCGTGTTGCCAGAGCCAATGCGCGTCGGCAGTAGGGATCCGTCCTCCGGCAGCGAGCGTTTGACGAATTTTGGGCAAGGGCGAAAGACCGGTGGCCATGTGTGCTCCAGGGAGACTTGATGCTTAACCCACCAGCTTTGCGGTCGTTGACCGATGCGACAGTAATGCCGCGTAGACGGACATACCTGGTACATCCAGTATTTTCGTAGCGCTTTTACACAATTCCTGAACGGGTTGCTTACAGCGCATTGACATGGTTCACTGTTTTTTTGGATATTTGTATAATCATCATGCATCCGCACAGCAGGAGCACTCCATGAGTCTCACCATCCTTGCGCTCATGTTCGCGCCCACTTCATCCGCTTTCGACGCCGTCTCTCAAGATGTTTCGGGCGATTCGGAGAGCGAATATCCGCCGGTTCAGTTCATCGATGAGTCGTACCGCGGCCCTGGTGGTGAGGGGTACGCGGCCGTGGTCGGAGGTACGCAGGTGCAATCGGAACGCTGGGACGCCACCGTCGGCGTGGTGTTCAGCGGTCAATATGTGGGCTGCACGGGCACCTTGATCGCGCCCAATGTGGTTCTCACGGCAGGACACTGCGTCGGCGGTATCAGTGACGTTGTGATCGGAAGCAAGGACTGGGCAACGGACTCCGGCAACAAGGTGGAAGTCATCGCGGTCAAAGAGACGATCGAGTACCCCAGTAGCCAATCCAGCTACGATATTGCGGTGCTTCGGCTCTCCGAAAAATCCAGCTACCCCCACGCGTACATCGGTATGGAGTGTATTCTCGACGACTACCTGAAAGACAACGCCAAGGTACAGATCGTCGGGTTTGGCGTCACCACAGAGAGCGGCGGTGGCTTCAACAGCAAGCTGAACCACGTGGCCGCGAAGATCAACGACGCCGATTGTAGCGAGAACTACGATGATGACATCTATACGGGCTGCAACGAGAACGCGCGCCCGGCTGGTGAAATCACCGCTGGTGGCGACGGTGTCGACGCTTGCTTCGGCGACTCCGGCGGACCGCTCTATCTCAAGACGGACGAAGGCGACTTTGTCGTCGGTGTCACCTCGCGGGCCTATCTGGGTGTAAATCAGAACTACCCCTGCCGCGACGGTGGTATCTGGGTGCGCCCCGATGCGGTCTTCAAGTGGATCGAGGAATCTGCTGGCCGAAATATTCCGCTGTTCAGCTGCAACACGGCCGCGACTGTCACCGCTGAGGTGCTACTGGCCAAGAAGCACAAGTCGGGCTCTGTGGCGCTACTGGTCACCGATCCAGACGCCAACCCGAACGGCGACACACCGCTGTACGAGATCGTGCAAGAGGCGGAGTTTGGGACCGCCACGATCGATGGCAACGGCGTCATCACCTACACGCCCAACGATGACTTCGTGGGCGACGACACGGTCACCGTGTCCGTGACCGATGCCGGCGCGAACCACTTGTACAAGCACTCAGGCGACCCCGTCTCCACCGAGCTGGATGTGGCCATCGAGGTCACCAAGGGCGGCCCATTGGGTGGCTGTGGATGTCAGGCCAGCAACGGAGCCCCCTTGGGATGGTGGGCGCTGCTCGTGGGACTCATCGGCCTTCGCCGTCGCCGCTAAGCGCGCCTACCAGGGCAGCGGTAATCCGGTGCGAATGGTCCAGTAGATCGGATTCTCTGGACGAATCACGCATTGTGCTGAAGGGACCTCGCGGATGGCGGTGCAGAAGCCGACCAAATCTTGCACGGTCCAGTTCTTTCGCGGCACAAGAACCAATGAGCGGTCGCTGGGGTCGCGCATGGTCAAGGCCAAACGAAGGGTGTCGCGGCCAAGCTCTCCGGCGGCCAGGCGAAGGTGTAGGCCTCCGGCGATGAGCACTGGGTAGGGGCCTTCCATAAGGGTAACGGGCAGCTGTTTGGCAATCGCTTCGTTCCAGACGCCCGGTGTGGGTTCTTTGATCGGTGCCAGGGCAGGAGGCTGTTCCCAGACGAAGGAGACGGTGTTGGCCTGTAGGCGAGCGGCGGCGTCTGTTGGAAGAACCCGCAACGGATCGGGCTGGGTGAGGAGGCGGAGCGCGCCTCGTTCGTGAAACCAGTCTTCACCCGTAAAGGCGGCTGCAGCGCGGGAGGCGTCCATCGCGATGATGGGGACTTCACTGAACGCAAAGGGACCATCGAAGGCGCTGGGGGCCTCGGGGCAACTCGCTTCGATATCGCGCTCGTGCGTGTTGTATAGCGGCTGGGCCCGCCACCCAGAGGGGGCTTCGGTGACCAGGCACGAACCCAGGATTTCGTCGGAATCGATACGCGTGCCTGTGAAGTCTTCGGATTGGGGGAGCTTGTGGAACAACCCCATTGATAGCCCAGATATTGCGCCTCCACGGGCGAGGTCACGAAGCGGAGCGAGGCTGGAGAAGGCCGCGAACAGCGAGGCGGGGACGAGGGCCAGCACCAACAGGGCAGCGACGCCAGAGGCGACACCGCGGAAGGAACCCATGACGGCTTTGGCGGTTGAGAGCCCCGAGAGTCCACCGATGAAAAGGGCTATGGCTAGAATGGTTGTGGCTAAGGGAGCGGCCGCCGTGGCTTGTGTGGACCGAGACACCCGTTCGGCGAGGGGGGCGGCGTCCATCATGGGGTTTAGCGCGGCGGCCAATGTCCCCTGTCCCAATGCTGTGGACAACATCGCCACGGTCAGAATGGCGAGACACATGGCCAAGACGCGGGTGGCTGCCAGACGGTTTTGGGTGGGCCGGTCGGTGGATTGCCGGGCCGCCAGGAGGCCCATGCATGCGACCCCTACCAAAGAGGCGAGCGTGAGGGGGGCGACCGCGGCCACAGACCCGCCCAAGAACAGGTATACGCCGGAGGCGATAGATACACAGACCGCGCCCATGACGAGCGTCACAGCGACGTGAAGCCAGCGGGTGATGGGGCGATGGGGGCGCGCCGCCGTGCCGATCGTGACGAAGATCAGCGCGAGGGTCCCCTGGATGGACCCCACCCAGAG
>JAACDH010000134.1 GCA_009936995.1 Rhodobacterales bacterium | reverse complement strand
TGCGTCTACACGATCCGCCTGCTCGACCACGACCATGGCTACGCCGGGCACCTCGGGGGCATCTTCGACCGGCCCCGTTGCCAACAGCACATCGTAGCGACGCCGCATAAAGTCTGAGTAAGCCCGAAGCCGTTCGTCCGGTGGCATTTGACTATGGAACAGCCCCACCCGACACCCTTTGAGTGCGTCACCCTCGAGAGAGCGGACGACACCGACCGCCGACCGGAGGTCGAGCGCATCGGTGCCTTTGACCATTGGAAACATGACGATGACTTGCCGATTACCGGCCACCACTTCTCCTGCGCGCTCGTAAACGGAGTCACGTGACGTAGCGGGGACGGCAGACACCTGGACCTTGTCGGATTCATTCGCCTGAATACACGAGATGTCGCAATCGGCGAACGCTGTCAGTGACAGTGTCGCGCCAACGGGAACCGGCGGCACAAACAAGGCATGGGAGCGCGGTGGACGACGCTGAGACAACCACTCACCGACACGGCCATACGTGCCTCGCTCTTCTGCCACCACTAACCCCAATCGACGGAAGGCCAGGTCTGCCTTCATCAACCCGACGGTGCCAAAAACGACGTGAACCTCGCCACGGCTGATCGCATCGCGCATGGCCTTGCTGGGCTCCTCTTGGATGAGCCGAGCCACCAATCCACCCTCTTTGAGCAGCGGCGCGGCAAACAAGAATCGTTGTTCCGCAGATACGGCATCTGCACACATGTGCAGAACCTGCGACTTACCCTCGGCGACGCTGGCGGTGGTGAGCATAACCACCTGTGTTCGCCCGCAACCGATGTCGCCCGTAAGTACCCGTCTCATGGGAAGCCGACTTCGAAGATCTCGCTTGATGTCCTCGAAGGCGGTTTGTTGCTCGTCATTAAGCAGGAGGTCGTAGGCCTGGGTAATTAGAGACGCCAAGCCGTGAAGAATTGCCAGAGGTTGCCCGCGGTCGTTCTCGCGTGCGTGACGAGGCGCAGCGAGGCCAGCTTGAAGCGCCAGCGCTTCATCGAACGCCAGACGTTTTCGCGCCACTTCGAAGTCGCCGTGGTGAAGGTCAACCACCGTGCTCTTGAGCGGAGCCAGCCCTTGTTTGATGAGCGCTGACGTGGGGATTGGGTCTCTCAATTGACCCACCAACGGCAGCACCCGGCCCACGATCGCGCGCATCACACTCTCTCGCAAACCGGTGATTTCGTAATTCCGGAGACCGATCTTCTTTTCATTCTCGAAGGCGATCTCGGCGCCAATCAGTCCGACGGATTCTCCGCGGGAACGTCGTTCGCCTACCAAAACCACTCGCTGGTCGAGTACCAATGATTCGAGCCCGCCAGCGGCTTCGAGGGCCTCTTGATTGCCGTCGAAGTCGACGTCGAGAACATCTGCGCCTTTGAGGCGGACCATGGGGATTTGATGACCGTCGGGGCGAATGACCGTCCAACGCTGTTGCACGCGGCCCCCGACCGCGATCCTCCCCTCAGGAAGCTCACGTCCGGCACCGTGAATGGTGTGAATCACTTGGACGTTTTGTGGGGCTGTCCAAAGGAGGTCCCCCACCGTCTCGATGCCTGAATCGAGGAGCGCCTCGACCCAGTGCGGATCTAACCGCAAGTCAGCGATACTTGCGCTGGGACGACCATTCCAAAACGGCAAGAGGGGCTCAACCGGAGCCTCTTCCACGACCCGTCTTGGAGACTGCCGACTTCGACCCCGACCTCGCCGCGCTGCACGACCACCGTCTGAACGGCTTGAAGTCGACCCCACAGAATTACCCGAGCCCGGCGGCTTGGAATCGGGCGCTGGCGCTGGAGCCTGAACGTCCTCGACCGGTACGACCTCGGGCCGCTGTCGAAATCGAGGTTTCCTTGGTATCCGGAGCCGCACGTCGCGAAGTGGGAAACCCAAAGTGGTGTCAAGGCGGGTCATGTGCTGACCAAAGGCCATCAACATGGGCGCCCGGTCGACCACTTCCGCGCTGTCGTAGCCCTCTACCGTCTGGCCAATATTGCGGACTGATTCAAGAATTGCCTCGGGCAACTGGAGCGCCAAGGCCGCCTCAACCCACCGCTGAACCACGGCTTCGAGAAAGCGAATCTGCCTAGCGCGCAACGTTGGACGGTCACTGGCCCAGTTAGATAATCGCCGAATGGGTGACATCGCTTTGTCGAGATCGGGGATCGCAAAACGCAGGGCCTTCCGCTCCGCTGCATCGACCATTCGCTTTTCATCGGACGCCATCTTCGCCAAGCGTTTCGCCTCGACGTCTTCGGACGATGGGACGTCAAGAGCCGAAGAGACCAGCAATAGGTCGTCATCCTCGACGGAGAGCTCAAGAGGTGCCGCGTCAGACGGCTCGGCCACATCCTCCAGACTGGATGCTGGCGCCACTTCGGTGGGTTCGTCCGTGCTGCTCATCCGTAGCGAACCGCGAGAATCTCCCATGTTTGACGACCAGAAGGTGCCGGCACAACGACCTCTTCGCCTACGCTATGACCGATCAACGCACGCCCGAGAGGCGACTTGTAGCTGATCATGCCGTCTTCGACACTCGCTTCTGTTACGCCAACAATACGCCAAGTGCGGGTATCGCCGCTGTCGGCGTTCTCAATGTCGACGGTGGTGCCGAACACAACCCGATCCGTGACGGGAAGCTTAGCAACGTCGATGATTTCGGCAGATGCCGCAAGACCCTCGAGCATTTGAATGCGACCTTCGCAGAGGGACTGCCTCTCTTTGGCATCGTCGTACTCTGAGTTCTCGCTGAGGTCGCCATGGGCGCGCGCCTCTTCGATGTCTCTGACAATTCCAAGTCGAACGACAGATTTAAGGTGCTTGAGCTCGGTCTCGAGACGGACGAAGCCCTCAGGCGTAATGGGGTTACGAGTCATTAGATATGGTCTCCGATACTATGGAGTTTACCAGCCAGACCCATGGGGTCGAGCCCTGCTCCACGAAGGGGTTTTCCTTCGCGAAATACCGAGATCACTTTGGCGCGAAGCATCACGCCATCTAACGGGGTATTTCGCTGGGATGCGAGGCTTTCTGCCATCTTAAAGCGCCAGTCCCCAGCGGGATTGATAACGGCAATATTTGCAGGGCTTGCGGGTGCGAGCGTGGCGCGCAGCCCCACCACGGACGCTGGGCCACTGGTCAGCACGCGAACGGCATCGGCCGCGCCGAGGGCATCGAAACACAGCGCAGCAGCGACAGAGAACATGACCGATCCCGACGCAGCGAGCTCGAGGGGCCGCTCTTGTTCCGACGGCGTCATCGGGCGATGGTCAGCGGCGACCGCGACGAGGGTTCCGTCGCGAAGGCCATCAACAAGCGCAGCCCGATCGACGGCGTCGCCAAGTGGTGGCGTGGTTCTCCAGTGTCCCGAATAGGTTTCGCCGATCGAAAGCGGGTCTTGAGTCAGGTGGAATGCCGTGGTTGACCCGGTGACGCCGATCCCCTGCCTCTGCGCACAACGCAGCGCCTGGACACCCATCGCGGACCAGATGTGAGTGATGTGGACCTGTGCTCCTGTCAGATCGGCCAACATCGCCAGTCGCCAGACCCCGATCGCCTCGGCTTGTGGCGGCGTTCCGCTCATTCCCAGGAGGGTGCTGACTTCTCCCTCGCGGACGGGCCCAACTTCGAGGGTCGCGTCACCGGCCCGAAGGAAGACGGTGGCTCCGAATCCCGACGCGTATTGAAGCATATTTCGGAGCACGGAGGAGCTTGAGACCCATTCCCGATCTTGTGAAAGAACCCGGGCACCCGCGCCGAGTAAGCTTCCCATATCGGTGAGTTGCGTCCCGTGAAGTGAGACGCTGGCAGAACCAGACTGAAGAACCCGAGGGCCATCGCTCTGAAAGAAGCCACGCTGGTGCAGAAGTGTGGCAACGGAATCCACGGGGGTGTGCACGACAGCGGTGAACCCGCCCGCCAATGCAGCCTGTCCATCTTCTGCAGGGCACGGAAGGTGGCTGTGTAGCTCCACAAAACCTGGCGCCACAACCAAGCCCTCACACGGGACGTCCACGTACTCACCGCTGAGGTCCGAGACGATTTTGCCGTCGAGCACGCACACATCGCCTACGGCGTCCAGGTTACGAGCGGGATCGATGACCCGACCGCCGCGTAAACGGAAGGCGTTCATGATTGCCCCATCACGTCGTTCAGCACAGCCATACGCGCGAAAACACCGTTTTTCATCTGGTCAAAAATGACCGAACGTGGGCCGTCTGCCACCACATCGTCAATTTCGACGCCACGGTTCATCGGAGCGGGGTGCAAGACGATCGCGTGGTCCTGCATGTGGGCGCTCCGAGCGTCTGTTAGGCCCCAGAAAGTGCGGTATTCTGCTTCACTCGCGAGCATTGAGCCCCCCAATCGCTCCCGCTGAATGCGCAACATCATCAACGCATCGACTTGACCGATCACGTCGTCGAGCTTGTGTTGATGCGTCGCTCCGAGCGCCATGAGATCCGGTGTGCACAGCGGCCCCGGGCCGGCCACCACCACGTCGGCCCCAAGCTTCTTCAATCCGAAACACAGGGAACGAGCCACCCGGCTGTGCCGCACGTCGCCTACTACGCCCACCCGAAGCCCTTTGAACGTACTGAAATGGTCGTGAAGGGTGACTAAATCAAGCAGCGCCTGCGTGGGGTGTTCGTTGGGTCCATCGCCTGCACTCACGATGGGCAGCCCAAGGGTTTGGGCCAATTGCTGTGGCGCACCCACGCACTTGTGCCGAACGACAATCACGTCCGCGCCTACTTGTCGAAGCACCCTCGCCGTGTCGAGGAGGGTCTCGCCCTTGGTGGTGGAAGAGCTGGCGGCGTTGAAGGCTAGCGGATGAGCACCCAGACGATTGCACGCCATTTCAAAGCTGAACCGCGTTCGAGTAGACGCCTCGACAAACATTAGCGCGACGGCACGTCCCGAAAGCACGTGGGTGAGATCGTGCCCCTCTGCGACTTGGCGACGATATTCGCACGCCACATCGATCAGATGCTGGAGCCGTTCTTTCTGGATGTGGCGCAGGCCGACAAAGTGACGCATCTCACTCTCCGAACGGGCCTCTAACACGGCCACACACAACAGTCAGGACTACCAGATGTCTCCGTCGTCGCCAATGGTGGCGCGACTAGAGAACGCGAGGGGAACCTGGGTTCCGGCAACGGGAACGACAACCACTGCTGTCCAGTCACAGCGGACACGACGGGCGATTTCTTCCTCGAGAAGACAGTCCCCATCTCCAACCTGCACCCCGATTTTCTGGTGATCTAACTCGTATTGAAGCCGCTCTCTCGCCTTGTCTTCGCCAAAGTCTCGCCAGTCCAAGGCCACCACCCGAACCAAGCGATCGAGGGCCAAGTCGTCGGCCAAAAAAGGCCAGACCGCGAACAGGCAGACCGCGATCGCCAGCGCCCCCGCAGCCACGAATACGGCGGCGACCTGCTTCAGGTAGCCCAGTAAACGCCAAGTCCAGGGTGAAGTACCCATTAGTCGTCGTTGATCTTGAGGACAGCCAAGAATGCCGATTGTGGTACCTCGACGGAACCGACCGACTTCATTCGCTTTTTGCCCTTCTTCTGTTTATCGAGGAGCTTGCGCTTCCGACTGATGTCGCCTCCGTAGCACTTCGCGGTGACGTCTTTGCGCATCGCCTTGATGGTGCTGCGAGCGATAATCTTTGACCCGATCGCCGCCTGAATCGCCACGTCGAACATCTGGCGAGGAATGAGATCTTTGAGCTTCTTAGTGAGCGAATTACCCTTGTAGTACGCCTGTTCCCGGTGACAGAGGACAGAGAGCGCGTCGACCACTTCACCGTTGAGCAACACGTCGACTTTCACCAGGCTGTCGCGGACCCAATCGCGCAGGTCGTAGTCCATAGATGCGTAGCCACGGCTGACGCTCTTCAGCTTATCGAAGAAGTCGAAAACCACCTCTGCATACGGTATATCGTAGACAATCTGGACGCGACCTGGGGCCGAAAAGTCCATATCAATTTGGGCCCCCCGACGCTCTTCGCACAATTTAAGCACTGCCCCAACGTACGCCTCTGGGCAGTACATCGTGAGACGAGCGATCGGCTCGGAGACGTAATCCACCCGGGCCAAGTCGGGGAGCTGCGACGGAGATCGGATCTCGACCGTCGTGCCGTCCCGCATCGTGACCTGATAGAGCACGGAAGGCGCTGTCGTGATCAGATCTAGGTTGTACTCGCGCTCGAGACGCTCTTGAACGATCTCCATGTGGAGCAGGCCCAAGAAGCCGATGCGAAGCCCGAGACCCAATGCGTCCGAGACGTCGGGCTCGGCGGTAATCGCGGCGTCGTTCAGCTGGAGCTTGTCGACCGCGTCCTTGAGGGCCTCGTAGTCGGCGGACTCGACCGGATACACCCCCGAGAAGACCATGGGCTTGATTTCGGCGAAGCCCTCGAGGGGCTCTTCTGCACCATGGAGGAAATGGGTGACCGTGTCGCCGACACGGGCGTCACGAATGTCTTTGATGGAGGCGATGATGAAGCCCACATCTCCGGCCATGAGGGCGAGACGCTCGGCAGAAGAAGGCGTGAACACCCCCAATTTTGTGACCTCGTAGCGCGCATCGGTGGCCATGAGCTTGACTCGTTCGCCCCTCTTCAGCGTGCCGTGCACCACACGCACTAGAACGATGACACCCACATAGGTGTCGAACCAGCTGTCGATAATCAGCGCCTGTAACGGTGCATCAGCGTCGCCTTGGGGGGGCGGCATTTGGGTAACGATAGCCTCGAGAACTTCGTCGACGCCCATTCCGGTCTTCGCCGAGCACAAAATAGCCCCAGATGCTTCGAGTCCGATCCCCTCTTCGATCTGTTCGATTACCCGTTCCGGGGCGGCACCAGGAAGATCAAC
>JAACDH010000133.1 GCA_009936995.1 Rhodobacterales bacterium | reverse complement strand
CTGCGGCGCCCAGGCGCTTTTCGGGCTTCGCGATACCCCCAAACAGGGCTATACTGGATCGGGAGGTGCCAGATGCTTCTTATCCTCATCGTGTTGATCCGCGAAGTTAGGGTCGAACTGACGGTGACGGCCCCCTACTGGGCCCAGACCGCCCACGAAACATAGGAGCTGGCGCAGTCGCTGCAGCTCGTAGAGCCACCCACCGGACGCTCCCAGGCGCTGAGCGCGTAGGCCTGGTAGACCGCGCCACCCAACGTGACGTTGCCCTCTTCGCCGGCGTCAATGGATACGAGGCTGTCGCCGTTAAAGTCTAGGGACCACCAGTCGAGAAGCCCAAAGCCCCCATCGCTCTGACCCATGCCAGCGCCTTGGGTGACGGTCAGTCCAGCGAGGGCCGTTCCGTCGAGGGGTTCCCAGGTGTCGCCGGCCGAGACGACGGCCGCTACAAGATCGCCACCACTGCGGATTGCGAGAGAACTCTGCCCCACATAGCCGCCGGCGAGGCCCTGGTAGAAGTCGACTTCCACGGGGTCATTGTCGGCGATGTTGAGCGCCACAGACACCAGCGCACCGGAGCCGTCTTCCGCGGACCAGCCAAAGTGCCACAGATCGCCCTGGCTGTCCTCGACGGTGATGTAGCGGGCGTCGCCTCCACCGCAGTTGGCCCAGCCCGGCTGGAAGCTGGCGTTGTCGACGGGCGCACCTTGGGCGTTCACCTGCCCTTGTTCGATGACCGTGCCGGTGATCTGAAACGGTCCATAGCCGGTGCCCAAGGCGCTCTCGGTGCCAGCGCAGAGATTCGCTTGCCCTGGGGCGACGGTGATGGGGCCTGTGGTCGTGGTGGCCGTGGTGGTGGTCGTGGTCGTGGTGGTGGTCGTGGTGGTCGTGGTCGTTTGCCCTGAGTCGGTGGTGACCGGCGTCGTCGAGCCGCTGTCGCTGCCGCTGTCGCCGGATGAGGAGCCGCAGCCCGCGAGTAGTAGGGCCAAGGTGAGTCGATGCATCATAAGAACCTCCACCTACAACATGCCTGGCTGTCGCCGGCACCGCCAGTGCAGCACCGCACATACCATGGGGCAGAATCGAGACCAAGCGTGCAGAATCGCCAGACACCGAACGCCTGACCCCCATACGGACCCGGAGCTTCGTTGGCTGCGCGGGCGTTCTACCAGTAGGATGCGCCCATGCCAGACAACGCCGCGGTCCAGTACTTCCTGCCTGTCACCATCGGGATGATCAACCTGTCGTTGGGCCTCGGCCTGACGCCCACTGACTTCCGCCGGGTGCTCGACAAGCCCAAAGCTGTGGCCGTGGGCGCCGTGGCCCAGCTGGTTGGCCTGCCCGCCTTGGGCTTTGCGTTCGCCACCCTGTTCGGCCTCCCGCCCGAGCTCGCGGTAGGACTGGTGCTAATCACCGCCTGCCCTGGAGGCGCCCACAGCAACCTGTTCGCCAACCTCGCCCGCGGTGACACGGCCCTGTCCGTCACCCTGACCGCCGTCTCGGGGACCCTCACCATCGGGGCCATTCCCCTCTGGATGTGGCTGGCTACACGCGTGTTTGGCGTCGGAGACCAAGTCCAGCTGCCCATCCTACAGACCATGACCCAGATCTTCGCCGTGGTGGCGGTACCCTTGGCCCTGGGCATGCTGATTCGACAGGCCTCAGCATTGTGGGCGGGTCGCATGGAACGGTTGGTAAAATCCCTGGCCATGCTGCTGCTGCTCATCATCGTGGTGGGCTCCGTGGCGAAACAGGCCGACCAAGTACTGGAACACGCCAAAAACGTGGGCTGGGCGGTACTCTCCCTCCATGTCACCGGCATGGTTGGCGGCTTCGGCCTGGCGGTGGTGACGGGTCTCAACCGGGCCCAGCATGTGACCGTAGCACTCGAAGTAGGCGTCCAGAACAGCGCTTTGGCGGTGGGCATCGCCATGACCTTGCTGGACAACACCACCATCGCCGTACCCGCGATTGTGTACTCATTACTGGTCTATGCCACATCAACAGCGTTGGTCTTGTGGTCGCGTTACCGCTACCTGGCGCCAGCTAGCGCTTCAGGGCCAAGCTGACGGGCGTCTCACCGCTGGCGAACAAACGATCGAGCTCCGCACTCCGGGCAGCCAGCCGCTTGTCTCGAATGCCCCCGAGATGCCGCGCGAGGCGAATGCCCCGGTCCCGGACCGCGCTGATGGCCACCTCGACCCTTCCGATGTTCCCGAACTTCTTGCCGTAGCGAAACAACGCGAGGCGGTTGATCTCAAAACCCAGGCCTGGCTTGGTGGGCAGCGTCAGCCAGCCCCGGTCATGGGTCCAGGGCTCGACGAGCTTTACCCGACGTAACGGTCCGCCAGTGGTCCATCCAGACCGGGGCATTAAGTGTCCCTTGGCCACGCCGATACCTGTTCGCCGCCCG
>JAACDH010000132.1 GCA_009936995.1 Rhodobacterales bacterium | reverse complement strand
GACACGGACGTCAAAATCGGCGTATAAGGGTATATAATCATCGATTATCGCCTGTTTCGCGCTCGTCCGGTTGATCTGAATCAATGGGCTGGGCACAAGGGGGGCCACGTCAAGGAAAGCGGCCGTGTCTAGACGGACTTTACCGCTCCTAAGGGTCAGGTCTCCGTCGATGGAGAGTGCAGGCCAGGTGCCGTCAACGTCGATGTCGCCATCCATTCGAAGCACAGTGGCTTGGGTGTTGCTCACCCAGGCGCCGCCGTTAAGCGCGATGTCGGCGTGGGTCTCGGTCACCGTGTTGTCGACGATGGTTGCGCGCCCAGAGCCGACGATCTCACTGGGTATGTTCTCACCGAGGTCTTGCAGATCTGTGCCGATGCTGCGTCGTCGCGCCGGGCTGGTGACGGTTCGGAACTGGGTGAGGTTCACGCTGCTCGGGTCGACGCGCCCGGACAGAGACATTTCACTGAACTTGAGACCCATGGGTGGGTACAAGACGACGCCATCTTCTACGCCGAGGATCAGCGCGGGCAGAGGGCGAAACGGCGTCCCGCGAATGCCGCCTTCGATCCGGAATAGGCCCTCGACTTTCTCGAGCTGTGGATTGAACGCGGTGGCGGTCTTGAGAGGGATTCCGGCGCCGCTCACCCGCAGCGCCATCTCGCCGGTGGGCCAGGTCTCGGGGTCTTCGCGCAGGTTGACGGCGAGCGGGATGGGCCCTTGAACGTGGAAGTCTCCACCGTCGTCGAAGATCATGTTGAGGTCGATGGCGTAGCCCGATTCGGTCGGCGAGAGCGCGACGTTGGCGCTTTCGACCTTTTGCTGGCCGATCTTAGCTTGGGTCCAGTCCAACGACGCGTCTAGGTCGGGATTATTGGGGCTTCCAGACAAGCCAAATCCGCCAACGACCGACCCGCCTAGATCGAGGTTGAGACCCATGGCCGAGGTGAAGCTGGAGGCTGCGAACTCTAAAAATACCCCTTGGGCGTACATATTGTCCACATACAGGGACATGTCGCTGAGGTCTGGCTCTGTGTCGGTCTCGCCCACGACCCAGCGCACAATCTCGCCCAAGCGAGTGGTGGCGAATCCGCCCAGTTTGGCCCGTGCTTCGTAGCCATCTCGTACATCCGCCCAGCCGTTGAAGGCGCCGCCGGACCGCGACACTTCCATCTCGACCCGTGCGGGATGCTGCCAACCGGGTATCTCGACTTCGGTGATGCCCGCCATCCGGAAGTCGGGGTCGGCGAGTACGCCGGTGACCTCGAGCACACCACCAATTTGGCCTTTGGGAAGGTCGGAGAGTGACGTTGAGGCGCGCTCTAGGCGGTAGAACCCGCCGGGCGTGAGCGCCATCGCTAGATCGATGACGCCGTCGGGATTGAGCCCTGGCGCCTCGAAATCCAGGTGCATCGGGATTCGGCCGCTGAGGGTACCCAGCGTCTCGCCTGCGACGCCCAGCACAAGCTCGGGGCTGAGGGTGTCGTCCTCGGCCGAAAATGTACCGTGGATGTCTAGCCAGCGAGTGACCTCCTCTACCCAAAGACGGTCGATGTGTAGCTCGCCATTGAGCTGTGGGTGTCGGCCAGTACCGGCAAAGGTCATGTCCATGCTCAACGTGCCCGCCAGGCCGCTGGCGAGGTCGGGACGCAGCTCGGCGATTGCGTCCAGCTGGAAGTCGGTGACCTTAAGCGTTCCGTCCAGCGTTCCGCTCCCGCCAACGGCCCCTTCGAGGGAGAAGCTACCGAGGTCTCCGCTCATGGCGACTGTCGCGTCGGTAATTCCGGTGTCGATCAATCGGAACTTCACCGGGTCCTGTGCCACCCAAGTTGCTCGGCTTGTGGGAGCGACCAACAACCGACTCATCGAGATGTTGCCACTGCTGAGGTCGTATCGCCCTTGGGTAAGTAGCATATCTCGCCCGCCATCCTTCAACTTGACGGCGAACTCTACGTCATCTCCGCGCAGGGTCACCGCGACATTGCCGGAGCTGCCCGGGAAGGTGAGGAGTTCGAATCTGCCCAAATCGAGGGCAACTCGGGTCTCGGCGTCGCCGCGGTCTGTGGCGGTCCAGCTTCCGGAAGCCGATGAGACGGTAGCGGTATCGGGCAGGCCCAACGCCCCTAGAAGCGCGTCTCCGTGGGCTTCGTACCCGGTATCGTCGAGGTCGAAGTTCAGGCGTTCGACCGTAAGAGAGGCGATGGTTTGCTCGTAGGCGACACCGCCACTGGCCTCGACCGACGCGTGTCCGCGCACGTCGGCGTCGTGCTGTTCGACATGGAAGCGGGCGACCAGCTTGTCGAAAGATACGTCGTCGCCGTAGATGAACGGGCCATATCGGATGCTACCGTCGATGGCGGTGACGCTCTCCGGGTCGCGGAGATTGCCGGTCACGGTTCCCTGAAACCAGCCTTTTCGGTTGATGTCGAGCACGCCCTGGTCGCGGAGTCCCTGGGGGGTAATCCAGCCGGTCACTTCTAGGGTCATGGGTCCATCGACCGCGTCAACCACGCCGGTCACGTCGAGTGCTCCGAGTAGCCCCGTGAGGTGCGCCTCGTGGAGCGTGACGTCTCCAGCCTCTAGATGAAAAGTGCCGTTGAACTGGTCGATCTGCTGCTGGTACACCTGGTGTTTGGTGCCCTCCCAGGTCACGTCAGCCACCAAATCGTCTGGCCAGGAAGTGCCGCGACCGTCTATGACCAGGTGACCCGTCAGCTCGACCTCGTCACCGGCGTCGGGGTACAGATCTTGGACGTGCAGGTCGGTAAGCTCCAGATCTGCGGTCCAAAGCAGCGGATCGTCTTGGAGGTTGAGCAAACCAGCGCCCGTGACCGTTCCCGTGGTTCCGTCGACTCCCTGCAGTTGGGCGGTGTACACCAGGGCGTCGGTGGGACCGTCGAGGGCCACTGATCCGACGAGAGATCCTGTAAGGCCTACGTTTCCAAGAATAGCGTCGAGGTCGGCATTGTCCAGGTATTCGGCATCGATGTCGAGGTCGAGCTGGGTAGAAGCGACGCCGCGGATGTCCAGTTTGCTGTGTGGGAGTCGGACCTTGAGGTCGTTGAGATGTGTGCCCTGGGGATCGTAAACGATGTCGCCCTGCACGAAAACAGACGAAGCTCCTTGGACCTTCAGGAGTCCTCCGACGTCGAGTTCGGTGACGTCGATGTGGTCGTCGATGGCGTTCAGGACCAGGGTTCCCGATGCGCCCGTGACCCGAAGTGTCTCTTCGCGCAGGGTGTTGTGGTACCGAACCTGGAGGCCATCTACTCGAACCTTGGGCGCCAAGAGGTCGATTCCCAGGCCGGAGAAGGGTTCATCGGAGGGGTCGGGATTGGCGTACAGCCAGAGGTCTACACCTTGAATCTGAAGTTCGGTCAAAATAACCTCGCCGCGAAACAGGCCCTTCAGGTTGAGGCGAGCTTCGGCGTGGCCAATGGTGAGGTCGGCGGTGCCGTTAGGAGCCTTGAAGCTGAGGTCGTCAATCTCGGCGTAAGACCACAAATTTGTGCGCAGATGTCCGAGTTGGAAATCTGTGCCCGACGCCTGTATGGCGTTCGCCACCCGTCGCGACAGGAACGCGTTTCCGCCGTCGGTGCCTAGCCAGATCCAACATGCGCCGGTTCCCAGTAGCGCGACGCCCACCAAACCGCCGGTGACCCCGAGCGCGACCCCCCATCGGCGACGTGTGGCCATTAGATGGCCTCGCCGATTGCGATGTAGAAGACCATGGCGTAGGGCGGGTGCTTTCCTTGGTTGTCCCAGGCTTTGAACCCGGAGAAGAAGTCGTAGGCACGATCGATGGTGCCGCCTTCGGTGCAGGTCTGTCCGGCAGGCGCGCAGTCTTCGTCGTAGGTGGGACGAAACGAGACGTCGAAGCGCAGCGGTCCTACGAGGGTGGCATACCGCGCGCCAACGCCCACGCTCATTCGAAAGTCATCGAACCCGATCTCGGCGGGGTCGAGGACCAGCATACCGGCGTCGACGAAGGTTGCGAAGGTGATGCCATTGATCCAAGGATAGCGTAGTTCCCCCGAAGTTTGCAGCGAAAGTGTGCCGCCGCGAGGTAACGAGAACTCACCGTCCGAATAGTTGTCGTATGGCCCCACCTGGTCGGTGCGAAATCCGCGGATTGAGTTGCTTCCGCCTAAGAAGGTACGCTCCGGGTAGGGGATGACGGCGTTCTTTTGGTAGGCGAACACGTAGTTGGAGCGGAACGCCCAGGCGGTGAGCAGGGGATAGCTGGTGGCGCGTTTGCCGAACTTTAGGGGAACAAAGAAGCGAATGTCGCTGTGGATGCTGACGAAGAGCTCGCTGTCCAGGAGCGGCAGCGTCTCTTTCAGCGCGAAGGCGACGTAGCGACCGCGGGTGACCGGCCCGCGCTGGGTGTAGCGTTTGGGGTTGGTGTCGTTGATGATCTCTTGCTTCAAGCTGGTGATCAAGTAGTGCAGCTCGTAGGTCTGTTCGGTGAACGCGTCGGTGATGGTCTCCTGGCGCTTTTCACCGAACAACAGGTACTTTTGACGAGGAGGGATGGGTTCCCCGGTAGGAATGCCGTACCACTCGATGTCGGGACCCGCCCGAACCGTGAACAGCCGGGTGGGGTTCCAGACAAGGTCCACGTTGGTCTGGTAGCGCACGTAGAGCCAGGTGTTGGCCTGCACGTTTCGCTCACCCGAGGCACCGATCTCCAGCCCGACGTCGGGGCCCCACACGCGCGGGAAAAACAGGTCGGCCGACAGGGCTCCCGTAACCTTGGTGACGTCGTTCGGGACGTCGTCACCCGTGGCATTGACCGGCATAATGTAGTCTTGCCCGCCTGGACCGGTGGTCCGAGCGTAGCGTGAAAGGTCGCCCTGCACGGGCTCGTAGTACAGGCCGCCCGACGCGTTTAGGTCCAGTCGGATGAGCTGCTTGAGGAAGTTCGTATGACGGAAGTTCGTGGAAATACGGGGCGAATAGGTGAGTCCGTCCCAGAACGTATCCGTGGCGCCCTCGGTCGCACCGCCCTCAACATTGCCCCCTAGACCGAAGCGAAGGCGCCGGAACGTGGTCTCTTTGACGGTGACGTCGACAGGGACCTCTACTCGGGTGGGGTCCGACAGGTCGGGCCGCACGGACACCACGGCGAAGGTGCCCATATCGAAGAGTTTCCGTTGCGTCTCGTTGAGTAGGTCGATCTTGTACGGATCTCCTGGGTCGAACGTGACTGCGTCGCGGATGAAGCGTTCCGGAAGGACTTCGTTGCCGCTGACCGAGATTTCTCCAAATTCCGTGCGAATTCCCGGTACGGCTTGGAGCTCGACCGCCACTTGCTCGTTGATCGGATCGGCGCGAACGGCCATGTCCACCGACGCGTAGGCGTGCGCGTGGTTCTGCAGCAGCTGTTGGAGCAATATTCGGCTTTGGTTCGCATACCCCAGGTTGAATTGTGTGTTTTCGTGGAGGTATCCGTTTTGGCGAACCGTGCTCGCGAGGACCTTGAGGTTCGTAGATAAACCGCTGATTTCGTATTCGGAAACCAGAGAAGGAGGACCTGGACGGACATGCCCGACGATATCGATAACCCCAGAACGGTGCTTGCCCTTGCTCCGAATCATGTGTAGTTCCCAGCCCTTGACCTCTGCGTCGAACCATCCATTATGTGCGTACCAGACCTCGAGTCGGTAGGCATCTCGCGGTAGGAGGTCAACGTTTAGAATGCTGGGATCAACCAGATAGAGCGCTGGCCAGATGAGCAGACCGAACGGACTGTCCTCGGTCTCGAGTTGGTGACGAAGCTGAAGGTCGTTCTGTCCGGAAAACGGTCCGCCATTGCCATCAAATTGAACATGTCGAATGGCCATCGCGTTGGGCCCAGCTTCTCGACGCGCAGGTGAGCACCCGGCCAAGAGGACCAGCATCACGGGGATGAAACGGTTGCAGATAAGTTTGAGCAGAACGTTGCGGTGCGTACGGGGCTCCGCAAGGCTACACTCTCTCGGCGTCCCCTGGAGGTTCCCATTCGCCCTGCCGTTCGAGCGCTGATGCTCTACCTTGCAGTCCAGACCCTTGTGCTCTGCGGTGTATTTCTGTTGCTGTCGGGGTTTTTCGCTCAATGGGATGGTCACGCAGTTGGCGTTCGCCCATACACGGGCGCGAACGCGACGGTCTATCAGGTCTTGATCGTCGAGGAGGGCAAAAACACCATCGAGCGCAACATGAGCGCGTTGGCTATCGATGGGCTCAACCTACCGCTGAACGACGTGGGCGTGGCACCCAACACCCTGCCAACCACCGCTGCTGCGACTAAAAAGAGTCGCTTCCAACTAAGTTATCTGGTTCAACGCCCCGCGATTGAAGCCGAGGACGTCGGAACATGGAAGAGCTACCCCACCACCACACCACAGGCGTTGGGGGCGGTGGTGTTGATGTGGCTTATGTCGCTTGGCATTCGGAATATGATTTACGCGGGGTCTCCCCTCAGCATCCAGCCCCGTGCCGTGGCCTTACCCAAGGGTCAAGCCCAAGCCGGTGTCGCTGCGAATCCAGGCAAGTTACGCAGTCGAAAGACGGTCCCCGACCGTCGACCTTCACGCGGGCCTCGCCGCTAAGGAAGAGGAGGCTCCTATGGGTGGACTCGGGGGTCTGATTCACTTTGGCGGTTCGGTGCCAGACGCCGACGTGATCGGCGCAATGTCCCACAGACTTCGGAATCGCGGACCAGCGGTCGAGGAGAGATGGGCTGAGGGGGGCTGTCGACTGGTCCACCGGATACGGAGGGCTAACAGTTCCCAAACCAGACAACCTGCCGTCACAGAAGACGTCGTGGTGATGCTGGACGGCTGGGTCTACGATCACGAAGCGCTGGCCGCATCGGCCGACGATGGTCCACCCAGCGAATCCGACGTCGAGGCGCTGGTCCGTGCATGGCGTGCCTGGGGTCCCGACTTTATCGATCGGGTCGAGGGTGAGTTTGCCATTGTTGTGTGGGACCGGAAAGAGCGTCGTTGCCACATCTTTCGAGACCGAATGGGCGTGCGGCCTTTGTTTTGGTCTCGACGAGGCGACAAGTTCGCCTTTGCGTCCGAGCTGCGGTCGTTGCTGTGTGTTCCGTGGGTGACGCCGCAAATCAACCCCGACAATCTGGCGGAGTACCTCTCGTTTCAGGTCGTTCACGCTCCGCGAACGCTGCTGTGGGACGTTCATCAGGTGGCGCCTGCACACCGCCTAGAGGTGGATCAACAGGGAGAGCGCTCGCATCCTTGGTGGCGTCTCAAGTATGCCCGGGTCGGAACCCCGGTACCGCCTCCAGGAGAAGTGATCGAGGCCATCGAGGCTGCGGTGGCAGCCGCGGTGCGACGGCGGGTGCCCCGAGGCGTCGAGACGGGGCTGTATCTCAGCGGGGGCCTGGGTTCGACGGCCATCGCTCAGGCGGCTCATGCTCAATATTTACGACTTCCAAGCTTCACTGTTTCTTTTGCGGATGACCTTTATCCCGAGCTGCCATTTGCTGGGCGGGTCGCTGGCCTGATGGGTCTAGAGCACGTTCAGGTAGAGGTCGGCACCGCGGCCATCGCGGCGAGTTTCCTCGAGACGGTCCAAGCCCTTGGTCATCCGGTCGGGCACCCGGCGGCGGTGCTGCAGATGGCCCTTGCCCGTTCTGCCGCCGAGCGCGTTCGAGTCGCGCTGTCGGGAGATGGCGCAGAAGAGTTGTTTGGCGGCCGGATGTTGCTACAAATTCAGCGCGGATTGCGATTCAACCGGGTCCTAGACTGGATGCCTCGACCGGTGGGCGGGGTACTGTCTCGAGCCATGGGCGGACGTGGGCATGGCCAGAGTGGTCGGGACTGGGTCCTCGAGCAGGGCATTGGTGGCGCAAATCTTTTCAGCACCGAAGAGCGGGCGCGGCTGTTTCGCGACCCGGGTCATGTGCGTCCGGCGGTTCGACAAGAGGTGTTGGGCGCCTTCTACGCCGAGCTCGAGACTGACGCGGTAAACACGGCGTTGCACGGGTATCTGCGGTCGAGGCTCACCGAGTCGGATCTGGTTCGCGCCGATCGGACCGCGGCCGCGGCGGGACTCGACCTTCGCTTCCCTCTACTCGACCGGGCGGTGGTCGAGTGTGCAGCGATGATACCGGGAAGTACCAAGATTCCGCGCACAGGAGGGTCGCTTCATACCCGCTGGCCGCTGCGCGCCATGCTTCAGGGCACGTTGCCAACAGCCCTCCTCGACCGGCCCAAGCGAGGGTTGCCTAAACCACTCGATCATTGGCTCGCCGGCCCAGGTCGTCTGTTTATGGAGGAGCGTTTCGCCAAGCTTCGAGAGGATCGACTCGGGCTTTGGCGCAAGGACGGTCTCGATCAGGTGCGCCGAGATCTCACTCGAAATGCTGGCGCCGGTGTTCGCCTGTGGACGCTGTTTTGGCTCGACGCTTGGGCCGAAAGTCTGGTGGAGTAGCGGCGCAGATCTTCCAAGGACGATGACCTCATTCAGAAGCCTTCTCGACGCCGCCGATCGGGTTACTGTCAACCCATCTGTCGGCAGGTGTCATGTCTTACCTCGCGATCGCCCGAAAGTACCGTCCCTCCACGTTCGACGAAATGGTCGGGCAGGGGCACGTCACGCGCATGCTGCGCAACGCCATTCAGAGTGGTCGGATTCACCACGCTTTCTTGTTCTGCGGAGCTCGAGGCGTTGGCAAGACCACCGCTGCGCGCGCGCTTGCTCGGTCGTTGAACTGCACCGAAGGTCCCACCGCCGAACCCTGTGGCGAGTGTGTCAGCTGTAAAGAGGTCACCACCGGCACCAGCCCCGATCTTATCGAGATTGATGGCGCGTCGAATAACAGTGTTGATGATATTCGAGATCTGCGCGAGACAGTGAACTACGCGCCCACCCGTGGTCGGTACAAAATCTACCTGGTAGATGAAGTTCATATGCTCTCCAAGGCGGCGTTTAATGCGCTGCTGAAGACCCTCGAAGAGCCACCTCCACACGTCATCTTCATCTTCGCCACCACCGAGCCCAACAAAATCCTCGACACCATCCTGTCTCGGGTTCAGCGCTTCGACTTCAAGCGGATCGGGGTGGGGCCTGTGGTGGAGCGATTGCGAAACATCGCCACCGCCGAAGGCGCCACACTATCTGACGATGCTCTGCGGCGGATCGCCCGGGCGGGCGAAGGCTCCATGCGCGACAGCCAGTCCTTGTTGGACAAGGTGATCAGCTTTGGCGGGTCGAACGCGATCAGCGACGCCGAGGTCGCCGAGACCCTCGGGCTTATCGACACCCGCTTGCTGCTCACGATGGTCGAGGGCCTCGTCGAAGGGCGCCCCGAGCAGTGTCTCGACGCCATCGCTGAGGTGTATGAGTATGGATTTGAGCTGTCGCAGTTCACCGGCGAAATGCTCGAAACCCTGCGCAATGCAACGCTTCTCCGCCTGGCGCCAGGTGCGGCAAAACATGTCGACATTGCGGCCGCCGAGCTCGAACAGCTCACCAGGCTGGTCGATGGTGTCGCACCCGAGGCCCTATCGCGTAACTTTTCGGCGATGCTTGAGGTGCACGATCAAGTGGCCCGTGCTTCCCGTCCTCGCATCGTGCTCGAGATGGCTGTGGCTCGTTTGGCCACCACGCGTCCAGTCCAGCCTGTGGCCGCGCTGCTCGCCCGTCTCGAAGGTTTAGAGCGGCGAATCAAGCACTCCGGTGGCGACAGTGGTCCCGGAGGCATGCGCGGCGGCAATACCCGCCGCGTCCCACAACAATCGCGTCCCCCTCGTGGCGGTGGGCATCGTGCATCTGGCGTGGCCCGACGTGCGGGTCCGTCCCAGACGGCGGCGCCGCCGGTTCCGGAACCTATCGTCGCCGCCATGCCGTCTTCGATACCCGTGCCGCCGCCCATGCCCGAGCCGGCCGAGAGCGCGGCGAATCCTCCGCAGCCTGAGGTTGATCCTTGGTTGTCGCTGGCGACGGCTCTAAGGGCCCTGGGCCCACAGACCCGTCGATTGGGCGAGGGTGAGGCGGTTTATCGTGGGCAAACTCTTCGAATCGCGTTGCCTGCTGGGCACGCTTTGGCCGAGGCCCGGCGCACGGTTCAACTCGACGCGGTTCGGTCGGCGGTCGAGGCTCATTATCCTCCGGGTACCCGGGTAGAGCTGACGGCGGTAGATGGAACAGGTTCGACGAAAGATCAGGAAGACCACCTGAAGAAAATCGTACTAAAGGACCCCGCACTACAGCGGGTGATAAAGGCGCTCGATGCGAAGCTGCAGAGCGTCGTAAAACTGGCTGATGGAGCATGAAATGAGTGGATTCGACCTGGGAAATATTGGCGGCATGAGGTCCATGTTTCAAGACCGTATGCGCCTCTTTAAAGAGCAGTCGGCGGCTCTGCGTTGCACCGGCGCGGCGGGCGGCGGATTGGTCAAAGTCACCATGAGTGGAACCCACGAAGTGATCTCAGTCAGCATCGCGCCCGCCGCCATGGACGATCGTGAGCTGCTCGAAGACCTGGTTCGTGCCGCCACGTCCGACGCGACGCGTCAGATTCGTACCGAGCTCGAAAAGTCCATGAAGTCGATGACGGGCGGCCTTCCGATTCCTCCCGGAATGATGCCCTTCTAATGTCAGATCCCATCCTTTCGGCCGTTCAACAGCTGCGGCGCTTTCCCGGAATCGGAGAGAAAACCGCTACCCGCCTGGTCTATTGGTTGCTCCGCGCGCCAAAAGGAACCGCCAAGGCAATGGCTGATGCCCTCTTGGTGCTTGCCGACGGGGTGTGCGAGTGCGCCATGTGCTGCAACCTCACGGCTCAGAGTCCGTGTCGGCTGTGTGCACAACCTCATCGAAACGAAACGTTAATCTGCGTCGTCGAACAGCCTCAAGATGTGCTGGCGTTCGAGCGGGCAGGAGAGTTTCGCGGTCGATATCACGTGCTGCATGGCTCCATTTCTCCCTTGGATGGCATTACGCCCGACCAACTCCGTATTCGTCCGTTGTTGCAGCGGCTTCGGGATGGGGAAGTCAAAGAGGTGATTCTCGCCACCAATTCCACGGTCGAGGGCGATGCAACTGCGCTATATCTGGCCCGTCTGCTCCAGCCGATTGGCCTCAAAGTGACGCGCCCGGCTCAGGGTGTGTCGGGGGGTACCGAAATTGAGTATACGGACGCGGTCAGCTTGGCCCGAGCTCTGCAAAATCGGCAGGTGATGCGATGAAGCTGCGAGTCAATGGCGACGAGCGCGATCTGGATGAGGGCAAAACGCTCGCCCAGCTCCTGCAATCACTCAATCTGCCGAAGACAGGCATCGCCGTCGCCATTGATGGCAGTGTCGTGCCCCGAAGCACCTATGGTGATCGCGTGCTTGTGGCCGGAGAAGTTGTCGAAATTATTCGCGCGGTTGGTGGGGGATGAAGTGGACCGAGGTGTACCGGGATCGCGATATTCTGGCGATCTCTAAGCCCGCGGGCCTGCCCACTCAAAGTACCAAGACCGGTGAGTCGGGATTGTTCGAGGCGCTGCAAGCGCAGGAGTCGTACGTGGGTCTGCACCATCGTTTGGATAGGCCGGCCAGCGGCTTAGTGCTGTTTTCCCTCGATCGACGAGCAAATAAGGGTCTGGCATCGGGATTTCAGCGTCACACCATCCGCCGAACCTACACTGCAGTAGTCGTGGGCTCGGTGTCGGATTGCACGTGGAGCTGGTCGGTAGGTGGGAAGTCCGCGAAGACGTATGTCACGGTTGTGGGTGAAGACGCCGGATTTACGGCCGTGCGGATGTCCCTCGATACGGGGCGTAAGCACCAAATTCGGGTGCACGCGGCCATGGCCGGCGCACCCATCGCCGGAGATCGCCGATATGGCGCCGAGGCTGGTTACGCATGGCCGAGATTGGCGCTTCACGCCAGTCAGCTGTCGCTGAAACATCCAGTAACCGGAGAGGTTCTGGTGTTAGAGGCCCCCCTTCCGGAAGGCTTGGTGGCGCTCTGGCAAACCGCGACGTGTGGGTCGTGACGCGCCGGCGGCGTTGATTCTTTTGACGGGATGATTCCCAAGAAGAGAGAGAGACGGGATGATCCGGAGCACCGAGTTTACCGTCTACCGTTGCTACCTTTCGGTCCTGGCGGGGTTCACAGGCCCGGCCTACGGGTCCCGCCCCTCACTCTTCTAGGGAAAAATGGCGGAGAGATAGGGATTCGAACCCTAGGTGAGTTGCCCCACACTCGCGTTCCAGGCGAGCACCTTCGTCCACTCGGTCACCTCTCCATAAATTTTGTTGTTCCGTACGTAAGAAATGGCGGAGAAACAGGGATTCGAACCCTGGGTACGCTTACACGCACACGAGATTTCGAATCTCGCGCCTTAAACCACTCGGCCATCTCTCCTTAATTTCTTGTTAGCCCGTACGGCTCGAAAGAAGTCTTGTAGACGGCTGCGACACGCCTCTTCACAAACCCCACCAGTCACTGGATAGTGATGATTTAGCCCGGGGAACTGCGATATGTCGGCAAGTGTACCAACAAAACCCGCTTTTGGGTCGGTGCAGCCGTACACACAGCGAGCGATTCTGGATAGAACCAGCGCGCCTGCACACATGGGGCAGGGTTCAAGCGTGACGTACAGCGTGCAGTCTTCGAGTCTCCAACTACCCATTGCCTTCGCCGCCTCGCTGATAGCGAGTATTTCGGCGTGGGCGATGGGGTCCTGATTGGACTCGCGCAGGTTATACCCGCGGCCGATGATGCGGTCCTCGAACACGATGACACAACCTACAGGGACTTCTCCCTGGGTGGCCGCGTAATCGGCGAGCTTCAGGGCCTCGGCCATGAATCGCAGATCGGTTTCTGACGTTGACACGGGTTGAGCCGTGTTGCCATCTGTTGCTTCGTCGGCGAGCGGATCGCCGGCGATTTCTTCTTTCGTATTTCCCGTCAAAGAGCACCGGGGAGTCGCCTCCGCGGAGCCAGCCAACTATGCCTGTAGGCATCTGCTGTCAACTCCGAAGCGGGCAAGTGTCGATGGGGACTTGTAGCAGGTCTGGCCGCGTTGTACACACAGAGAGAGGATGAACTTGATGAACTGGGTACGAAATGTCGGTGTGATGGCTGTGGTTCTTTTCGCAAATACTGCGTTCGCCGGGACAGTGCGGCTGTCGACGGCAGATGGAAAGAGTCTCTCTGCGGTGAGCTACGGGGCGGGTGAGAAGGGTGTATTGCTCATTCACGACGCAAAACGAGACGCCACAGACTGGAAAAATTTTGCGGACCGACTGTCCGCGAACGGTTTTAGCGTGCTGGCTGTGGATCTTCGGGGGCACGGTGGGTCGAAGGCGGCCGCCGCTCCCCTGGGTGATGCAGACTGGTTGTTGATGGTCGACGACATCGACGCAGGCGCCGCATGGCTTTCTGCGAAGGGCGCGACGTCCGTCAGCGTGGTCGGAGCCGCGCTAGGCGCTAATCTGGCGTTGAACGCGGCGAGTGACAATGCGAGCATCACCAATGTGGTGATGTTGTCGCCGAGTCTAAACATCAATGGCGTAAAAGTTGGGGCGGCCATCACCGCCTATGGCGATCGTCCGCTGATGCTGGTGGCCGACAAAGGCGACGCGATCTCGGCGAAGGCGTCGACCTTGCTCGAGGCGAAGGCCGCGGGGCCCAAACGGCTCGATTTGGTGGATGGTGGGGGTTCTGGCCATCGACTGCTGAACACCGTCGCGTCTCTCGAGCCCACGTTGGTTGGCTGGCTGAACGGCGCCTACGGCGAGGGAATGGGTCTCGCCCGTCCCGATCGTACGCTCGAAACTGGTGACGCCCAAGACATCGAGACAACGGGTACAAAGTACGAGGATCGGTAGCAGCTCATGAAAGAAGATGGGCCGGCTGTACCGGCGGTTGTGCAGCGTGTGGCGGATTCGTGCGCTAGTCAGGGTGGCACGGCGTATTTGGTGGGTGGTGGTGTACGTGACCACCTCCGGGGCAAGCCAGTTGACGACTGGGATCTTGAGGTGTTTGGCCTGAGCGCGCGTACGTTGCAGAAGCTGCTTCGGCAAATCGGGCAGGTAAACCTGGTCGGGAAGAGCTTCGGCGTTTTCAAGCTGACGGTAGATGGTCACGAGCTCGACGTTTCGATACCTCGGCGTGACTCCAAAGTGGGACCAGGCCATACGGGGATTGCCGTCGAGGGTGATCCCGATATGAGCTTGATCGATGCCGCGAGGCGCCGCGACCTCACTCTGAACGCGATCTCTTTCGACCTTCGGGAACACATTTTTTTGGATCCTTTTTGTGGGCGTGCGGATCTAGCGTCCAGGCTGTTGCGTGCGGTTGATAAAGAAACTTTTTTAGAGGATCCTCTGCGGGCGCTCCGCGTGGTGCAATTCACGGCTCGTTTGGGGTATTCACCGGTGCCGGAGCTGATCGAGCTGTGCAAAAGGGCTCACTTGGGGGAGCTGCCGGCTGAGCGCATCCAGGCGGAGTGGGCCAAGTTTCTGTTGAAGGGGGACCACTTGGTTCTCGGCATGGCGGTTGCTCACGATATCGACGGGATTAGTAGGGTATTTCCGGAAGTGACGAGCGGTCCTGCGTCCGGTGACGTGTTGCAACGGCTGATCACTGCACGAGACGATGACCGCTGCGCCGGTGCGCGATGGTCCTTGATGCTGGCAGCATGGCTTTGGCAGGAGTCTCCGGACGCGGTGTTGGCCACCCTCGACCGGCTCTGGTTGCACAAAGTAGATCGCTACGACGTCCGGAGACAGGTTGTGGGGCTGGTGGCTCACGCGACCGACCCGGTGGACTCTGATGCGGATCTGCGGCGCCTGTCGACACACTGTGAAGTTGGTTTGGCCCTACATATTCGCGTCGCGTGGGGGGATCGACGAGCCCACCTGGCGCTCAAGCGGGCAGGGGAGCTCGGGATTCTCCAAGAGGCGCCACTGGCATTGCTCCAGGGGCGCGATCTAGGGCCGCTGGGTGTGAAGCCAGGTCCAGTCATGGGGCACGTGCTGCGCCGCGTCTACAAGGCCCAGATCGACGGGAGCGTGGTCGATCGTCCGGGCGCGTTAGTCGCAGCGGCTCTGTTGATCTCGGAAATAGAATAAAAAAAACCGGCTCCAAGAGCCGGCGTAGTGTGTTCGAGCGCTGACGGTGGCGCGCGACCCCGGTTCGCGGGCCCGCTGCCGTTGGTTCGCTAACGCCGTCGACGAATGGCGAGAAGGCCGAGGGCCAGCGCCAAGATCGCGCTGCCAGTGCCACCGGTGCCGCTGCTGCACGCGCACCCTGTGGTACTGCGATTAACGACCTCGAACGTAAGCTTCGCTGCTCCGGTTCCGGCGGCGCCGCCGACGTTGAGAACGACGGTGTAGGTACCGGGCTCGGGGAACTCGATGAGAGGCTCCCAGGCCTTAGCCGACAGGTTGTCGATGGGGTCGCCACTTACCTTGTCTCCCTTGTAGACTTCCCAAGCGATATCTTGGATGCAGCCGTACACGGAAACGTCAGTTTGATTGAGCATTTGGTACACAAGGCCGTCGTCGTGGGCCACGCTGAATTCGGCGTCGGCGACGCCGCAGGCGCGCACGAAGCCCACCTTGCGGAAGGTGCTGTTCCAGCCCTCTTCGCCGCATTGTTCGTTCTCGCCGCGGACTCCCACCTGAATGG
>JAACDH010000131.1 GCA_009936995.1 Rhodobacterales bacterium | reverse complement strand
GATGTCATTCATCGGCTCACAGCCCGGCGTGGCCTGTGGGTCGATGTCACTGAACCAGCAGTGCCCTCCGCCCGCTACAATACAGTGCGTCACCTCCACACCGTCTATGCATGGACCCCACGTCTCGCAGGTCGCGGTGCCGTTCTGGTAGGTGACCTCCCCTGCGGCCGGGCAGTCGTAGATTTCGCGCCACCGGTCGACCGATGCTGTTCGTGAGGCCAGACCATCCTCACTGCCACTGATTTGGAGTACCGGGACTGCGCGGCCGCTCTCGCACACCAGATCTTCCGAGAAGCTACCGACGACGGGGGCAATGGCGGCTATGAGGTCTGGCGCTTCACAGGCCAACCGATGCGACATGTAGCCGCCGTTGGACATACCGGTGCTGTACACGCGGTCCTCATCTACACACGCCTCCTCCGCCACCAAACGAACGATCTCGCGGAGGAACCCCACGTCATCGGTGTCGGCCTCCACGGGGTCCCCGCAACACGCCTCGCCCGCGTTCCAGGCCGCGAGGTCTCCGGTACCGTCGGGCTGAACCACGATGAAGCCCTCGGCCTCGCCGGTCTCTACTAGCCCGGACTCCCGGCGCCAGATATCGTGAAAAAGCTCGTCTCCA
The DNA here is from genome assembly GCA_009936995.1 of Rhodobacterales bacterium. Lineage (GTDB taxonomy): Bacteria > Myxococcota_A > UBA796 > UBA796 > JAACDH01. The sequence continues at coordinate 2,674 of JAACDH010000131.1, read as the reverse complement.
CCTAGCACGAAGGGGTGCAAGTTCAGCACCACAGGCAAGGGCTCGCCCACGTCGGCTTGGGTGGGCACCATCACCTCGTACCAGCGGTCCACGCCCTCCCAAGTCAGGGAGCGCTCGTAGGAGCCGGGCGCTAGCAACCCAGACGTGCAGGACGGCACAGGCGTCTCGATCGTTTTTTCTCCGCAGCCCAGCAGTGAGAGAAGAAGAAATATACCCATGAGAGCTCCAGCGGTGAGGGTCCGCGGCCATTCTACTCCGTTGGCGCGCAGGTGCTCACACCGGCCCCCACAATATCCATGCCCGTGTCTGGGGTGACCAACGTCAAGCCCCCGCTGACATCCACGCGATACAGTTCGGTGCTATTTCCCATGCCATAGCTGCGTACGAACAGCCAGAATTCACCACCCCAGGTGGCAAACGCGAAGGTGTCGATGTTGGACGCATCGGGGAAACCGCTGAGGCGGCGGGTGGTCAACTCAGCGCCGGTGTTTTTGTCTAGCTGAACGAGCTCCGCCGGTCTCTCTAGGGGCAGGAAGGCCCAGAGCTCCCCGTTGGCGTTGCCCGTCAGCTCCGACTGGCTCGACATGTTGCCCAACATCGACGATCCCCAAGAGCTGGTATCGAGGGTCGCCAATGAGCTGCTGTTGGCAATGTACAGCTCGTCGCGCCACGTGCCGGCTTGGTCGGTGGCGTAGCCCATGCCGAAGGAGCCCAATCCGGCGGCGAAGCCAGTCTCAGCGCAGTTCATGGTCGCCAAATCCACCGCGTAGATGGCGTCGTCGGAGTAGCGAATGTAGGCGTAGCCATCCCGACTCACTGCCATGGAACCCGGCGTCCCCCACATTGTGCAGTCCAGCTCTCCAACCAGATCGAAGGACTGGTCTACGGGATCAAAGAGGTACAACGCCTCGTCAGCCCGGTCGATGACGTAGACGAGATCGGAGGTGTGGTCGCAGTCGTCCTCGGCGGGTGGGTCCACGTCGTCCACCCCATCACCGGGGGCGTCGGTACCCGGAATCGTGCCGTCGTCTTGGATGGGGTCCTCGTCTCCGGGTACTTCCGCGGGTGCGTTGAAGGCCTTCATGTCCCATTCGTTAGAACAACCACCAAGGGTCGCGATGAGGATTACGAGGGTCGTGTGTCGAAGCATGTTGTCTCCAGCTGTGGACCAGACACTACAAGAGTCTCACCTCAAATAGGGCGAAATGTTTTGGTTCTAAAGATCAAGATTTTTGATGAAAAGCTGCGCCGCTCGTCCAGGAGGTTGCGCGCAGCGCCATACGAGCTGGGGTTGGTAGGCCCAGCGACACAGGCCGGCTCGCTCTTGGATTTTTAGGGCGCCCGCGTCGAGGTCGCCCTTGACAAAGTGGTGGGGCATCCACCCAAAACCCGCGCCCTCGAGCAGGGCCAGCCGCTTGGTGTGGAAGTCGGTGAGGTGCACTTGATGACGGCTATCGGTGAAGGATCGGGTATCCACCCGTGGCGAGGAGTCTCGGACCAGGAGTTCGATGTCGGGATGGTCGCCGCGTCCCACCAGGACCAGCTCCAGTGGCGGCAGCGCCATCATCTCGTAACCCGAGACATCGTCGGAGGCGCCACAGCCGATGACCAGCATGAGGTCCGCGTCGTTACTGGCGAATCGGTCGAGTACGCCGTGTCGGTAGGCCACATCTACCACCAGACGGGTCGGCACTTGGGCGTCGCCGAAGACCCTAAGGCGACGCGCGAGTGGTGCCATGGGCAGGGCACCGTCCACAAGCACGCGCAGCTCGGGTTCCCAGCCGTCGCCGAGAGACAATGCCAGTCGCTCGAACAGTTGTTGTTCTCGGAGAACCAGGCGTCCAGCCTCTAAGATGCGCTGACCTGCCGGTGTGAGGCTAGCGGTTCTACGGCGTCGGTCGAACAGGGTTAATCCCACCGCCTGCTCTAGCCCCTTGATGGTGTAGCTGACCCCGGAAGGTACCTTGTGCAGGGCGACCGCGGCCTCGCTGAAGGATCCAGTCCGAACAACGGCGTCTAAGGCGCGGAGCTGATCGAGCGTCACGTCCATGGGCAAGGCTGCCTCCTGGGGTCAGCATAGCTCCCGGGGCCGTCGCACGCCGGCGAAGCGTGTCATTCGACGACGTCGTCGACGCCCTCTGCCCGATTAAGTTGGCCCGATGTTCTTCTTCTCCAAGGCCAGTTGCTTCAGGGCATCCCGCGCGCCTGGCACCGCCATCTTTTGTAAGAACGCCGTGACGCCGCGTTCCCGCATGTCGGCCTGCTCGCTGGGCTCCAAGGTGTCGCCGCTCACCATGACGATCGGGCCGCTATAGCCCGCCTTTCGCGCCGTCTCGACTGCTTCGTCGCCGTTCATCACTGGCATCTGTTGGTCCATTGTGACCATCGAGTACTTCTTCACGGCCATCATCTCGACCGCCTGCTGCCCGTCCTCCGCCTGCTCGTACGTCAGTCCTAACCTCGTGCACGCTTTGGCCATCACCTGGCGGTTGAGCAGGGCGTCGTCGACGATCAGCACGTCGATGGCGGCGGCGGGGTCTGCCGTCACCCACCACATCTGGTTTGCATGCGCCTGTGATACCTCGCGTCGTTCGAGCCACTCTACCGGAACGCGCACCGTCGCCCGTGTGCCCTCGCCCAGCCCCGCCGACTCCACGGTCAGCTTCCCGCCGTG
>JAACDH010000686.1 GCA_009936995.1 Rhodobacterales bacterium | reverse complement strand
GCCTCGAATCAACGCCGACATCAACTCGGCGGCGAGATCCGGGCGGACCCCGAGTCGTCGGGCGTGAGCCCGGGTTGCATCCAGGACTTCACGCTCACGGGCGAAGTCGCGGGTGGGTCGGTCGGAGCGAAGCTTGGCCTTTCCGATGGACCGAACCACCTCTTGGCGGCGGGCGATCAGCTCGACCAGTGATTCGTTGAGGGTGTCGAGCTCTGCCCGAAGGGCGTCGATGTCATGCACGGAGTCCTCTCCCGACCAGCGCGAAGATGCCGGGGCATAACCAGAAGTTTGAGGGCGACAACTACTGGCGGGTACTTCGGGCCGCAGGCTTGGGAGTAGATGCCGGGACGCCTGCGTCGAAACGCCAAGTATTTGTTGTTGTACCTTGCGTTCGGGGGGCGCTCATGTCGGAGGGCTCGGTGACCGCGCCGTCCCTTCCTGGGAAGGATCCTGGGCGCAGGTCGGTTCCCCGGTGCCCGGCGTAGGGGATGCTGCTGCAGACCCCAGCGGTGTAGCCCCCGTGATCGTAGTAGGCCTTGCGGGTGCCAGACCCCATATTGTACTCCGTTACTATGGAATTCGGGTTATTTGACCTGGTCGTGTAGAGAAATGAGCAGCGCGATCAGGATTGGCATGGGGAGAGCGTAGTCGATACGATGTTCGCCATGGAACAGAATCAATGGAAGGCCAAACTCGAGGCGGCGTTGTCGGATGCCACGGGGAAACCAGTTCAAATGCTAAAGATCAAGCCGCTCGCGGGCGGGGCCTGCCAAGAGAATTTTGGCATCACTCTGCAGGTCGGTGACCGCGAGCGGCGGTTTGCCCTACGCTCCGACGCGGTGGTCTCTCTTCCGGGCAGCCTTGGGCGCAACGAAGAATATGCGGTGGTGCGGGCCGCGGTGCGGGCTGGCGTGCCCACGCCAATGGCGCGGTGGAAGATTCCGAATCTGCTTCGCCCTGGGGCAACCGCGGTGGTGCTGGACTGGTGCGAAGGCGTCGCCATTGGCGCACGGGTGCTCAAAGACCCTCGGCTGGAAGAGGCCCGCAATAACCTCCCGGAGGCGCTCGCACAGGCGTTGGCGGCCATCCACAGTGTTGAGCCGGCGGAGCACGCCGATCTCCCATTGACAAGTACACTCTCGGCCGCAGAAGGGCAAGACGCGTGCCTTATCGCTGTCGCCCAGAGCGAAGGCATCTTGGCCACAGTTCCGGTGCGTCCCGCTGTCTCTAGAATCCTCCACTGGCTGAAGCAGAACGTGCCTTCACCGGCTTCGCGCGTGTTGGTTCATGGAGACTTCCGGGTGGGCAACTTTATGGTGTCGCCCACCGGACTTCAGGGGGTCTTGGACTGGGAGTTTGCCCACTGGGGTGATGCACACTGCGATCTGGCCTGGATTTGCGTGAGAGACTGGCGCTTTGGCCGGTTAAATCGCCCGGTTGGTGGACTCACCTCGCGGGCGGATTTCATGGGGCGCTACACCGCGGCCTCCGGACGCCAGGTCGACCCCGCTCGCCTGCATTGGTGGGAGGTCATGGGCAATCTTAGGTGGGCCGTGGGCGCCGTCTCGCAGGCGTATCGGGTGTTGTCGGGTGCCGAGGCTAATCTCGAGTTGCTGGCGATCGGTCGGCGCGCTGCTGAAATGGAGTGGGAGGCCCTACGGCTTATCCGCCGTGGACCCTATTCGGTGGAGGCGTAGACCATGCAAGACGAACCCCACAAGACTGCGCTACTCATCGGGGTTGCGCGCTTCCTCGAACAGGACATCCGACCCCAGATCGCGGACAAAGCCCTGGCCTTTCGGCTCCGAATCGCCACCCATCTGCTCACCACGGTGGTGCGAGAGCTGGCGTTTGAGTCTCAGGCCGACGCCGCCGAGCTCGCTAGTCTTCAGGCGATTTTGGGGCAGAACGACACCCCCTTGCCGGATTCTGAGCGTCGGGCCGAGGCCATCCTGGCTGGAAACGTGCAAGCGGTCACGGCCCTCGAATCGGATGCGCTCAGCGCCGACACTCTTCACGACCACCTTGAGCGCGCCTTGGCTGCCCGACTTGCTGTGTCCAACCCGCGCTTCGACCTCTCTCCCGAAATCGAGTAAATCCATGGATTATGCCCTTACACCAGAACTCTCCGACCTTCGTAAGCGGGTGCGCGCTCTCCTCGACGAGACCATCATACCCGTCGAGCACAAGGTCATCGAGGAAGACAGCCACGGCGACTACACGACCCTCCGCGAGCTCCAAGCACAGGTGAAATCT
>JAACDH010000685.1 GCA_009936995.1 Rhodobacterales bacterium | reverse complement strand
TTTTCGGTTACCGAACCAGTCGTCCGGATGTCGGTATGGGCCAATGCAGACACCGTGCCAACTTTGAATAAACGCTACACCGTCGTTTTCGTGAAGACCCGGTGGATCTGAAATATACACACGATGGGCAATATTCGGACTATTGCACACATGGGTCTCATATTTATCCAGTCCATACAACACTTATTTCTAATCGAGAAATTCATTTCCGTGCGGGTACTGGAAATCCCATCTTATCGAGTAATTGAATTCCCGAACGTCGATGGCTAGAAAATATCCTTCGACTTAGCCCGCAGCCACACCACCAAGGCCCACGCCAACCACAAGAACGGCGCCCCGTGCATCGCCAGATCGCCCCAGTCCATCGCGGTCATGCCAGCAGCGCCGCCCGCAACCCACCGAAGCTTTCCGACCAGATGGGGCTCTGGCGCGAACGGCGCCAAGCCGAGGGTCAGCGAAGCCAACAGCGGCATCCACAAGGACACGGAGGACGACGGCGGGTCGACCGCGTGGCCGGCGCTGGTCCAGGCCACCGTACCGCCGCGCACGTTCACCACACGAAAGCCTGCGTCCGCCATGATCCTCGCGGCCGTCGAAGACCGGCTTCCGGACTTGCAGATTAGGTAGACCTCGGCGGCTTTCGACAGGCCACGAATCTCGACATCTAGTCTAGACAGCGGGATATTCTTCGCTCCGGGCACATGACCGCCACCAAACTCCAGCCCCGTGCGCACGTCGAGCAAGAGCCCCACGTCGCCGGCGTCCCGAGCTGTCGCTAGTTCTGCCACCTCGATCTCCCGCATCTCACCTGGCTGATCGCGAACAGGTTGTCGCACGGACTTTCTCGTCTTTTTCGTCTTGGCCATTGGGAGCACTTCCACTACAGGGTCAGCCTACATCGCGCTGGCTGTACCCTGTAGCGCCCCGGGCGCCATAAAGTGTGAGCCTCACGCCTAGCATCCATCATCGCGACGTGTTCTACTCCCGCCCATGGACGAACGAACCCAACGCATCATTGAAGTAGCCATCGAACTCGCCGAGCGCGACGGCTTCGATGCCGTGCGCCTCCGCGATCTCGCCAGCAAGGCCGGCGTGGCCCTCGGCACGGTCTACAAGCGCTTCTCCAGCAAGGAAGATATTCTAGCCGCCGCCTTAGAGATGCAGGTGGCACGACTGCGCGAAACGATCATCGCCAGCCCCATCCCCGGCGACAACCCACAGCGGCGATTGCACACCTTCTTCCACGTCGCGACCTCCGCGCTGGCCACACAGCCCAAGCTCGCCGCCGCCATGCTACGGACCGTGGCGTCCGGCGACCCCGAGCTCTCCGAGAAGGTCACCCGCTACCACGGCGAGATGACCGCCATCATCGTGACCGTCATGCGCAACGACTACGGCGACGCCTTCCCCACCGAAGACGAGCAGATGATGGCCCACCTGCTTCAGAACGTCTGGTTCGCCTCCTTGGTGGGGTGGACCGGCGGACTGCACGACACAGACCGGGTCATCGAGATCATCACCCGTGCCACCACTCTGTTGTGCGCGGGACTGGCCGCCGAGCAGTAAGGGTAGGCACCTAGAACCTGTTTCAGTTTCCGCTGGCCAGGCAAAGTGAAACATGTTCTACTTGGTCCCCAAGACGGAGATCAAACATGGGCCGTTTCCCATTCCCCATCCCCACCGGCTGGTTCTGTGTCGCCTGGACCACCGAGCTCGCAGTGGGCCAAGTCAAGCCCCTGCGGGTGTTCGCCAAAGACCTGGTGATGTTCCGCACCAGCACTGGCGATGTCTCGGTACTGGACGCGCACTGTCCACACCTAGGCGCCCACTTGGGTCACGGCGGCTGTCTCGAAGAGGACAAGCTCGTCTGTCCCTTCCACGCCTGGAAGTTCTGTGCAGACGGCAGCATTGGCGCAATCCCCTACGCCAAGAAGATCCCGAAGAAGACCAAGCTACGGGCATGGAATGTGGTTGAGCAAAACGGCATGATCTACGTCTGGCACGACCTGGCCGGGCGCGAACCGTTTTGGGAAGTCCCCACCATCACCGAGTGCAACGACGACGCCTGGGCCGACATGCGCACCCTAGAATGGACCATCCATTCCTGCAACCAGGAGATGGCCGAAAACCAGGTAGATAGTGCTCACTTTCAGTTTCTTCACGGCACCACGAAGATGCCGGAGTCCAGCTGCGTCCGAGACGCGCACCGCCTGCACACCACGTCCACCACCGGCATGTCCACGCCCGCCGGCGAGGTAGACGGCGCCCTGGACATCAACGCCTGGGGCTTCGGCTTCACCACCACCCGATTCACCGGCATCGTCGAGACCCTGCTGATTTCAGCCGCGACCCCCCTCGAAGACGGAACGTGCATCCTTCGCTTCGGCTTCATGGTTCGAGACCTCGGTAAGGGCATCACCGGCGGCGTCGGCAAGGCGTTCATGGCCGAGATTGCCCGGCAGCTGGAACAGGACATTCCCGTCTGGGAGAACAAAGTGTACTTAGACCGACCGGTTTTGTGCGACGGCGACGGGCCCATCGGCTTGTTCCGACTTTGGTGCAAGCAGTTCTACCCCACCGCTGAACAGATCGCCGCCACCCAGGCTCACTAGTGGGCTTTTTACGACCACTTTCACCCGATGACCAGGGTCGCCGCCGGTTCCAGGTGTTGTCGCCAGTCGACCAGACGGACACCGGCAGCTTTACCTGCGCCAGTCCCGCCGACGTCGATGCCGCAATGGCCCGCGCCCGTGCGGTCCAGCCAGCATGGGCCCAGACCCCAATCAAAGACCGCGCAGCCCTGATGCAGAACGCGCTAAAGCTGCTGATCGAACGCCAGGAAGATTACCTTAAAATTCTCATCTCGGACACCGGACGCACCGAGATGGAGACCCGGTTCATGGAGATATTGGCCACCTGCGACGTCATGAACTTCTACGGTCGTCGAGCCCACAAGATTCTCAAAGACGACCGTCCGGGACTCCACCTGCTACGCACCAAGCGCGCCTCTATCGCCTACCGTCCCATGGGTGTGGTCGCCGTGATCAGCCCGTGGAATGGGCCGTTCATCTTGTCGATCAACCCCACCATTCAAGCGGTCTTGGCGGGCAACGCCGTGCTGATCAAACCCAGCGAGGTCACCCCGTGGTCCGCTTCGTTGGTGCAGACGCTCTTTGAAGACGCGGGCTTCCCAAAAGGTCTTGTTCAAGTGCTACTCGGCGACGGAGCCACCGGAAAAGCTTTGATCGACGCGCTTCCTGACAAGCTGAGCTTCACCGGTAGCGTGGATACCGGGCGCACAGTCGGTCGGTCGTGCGGCGAGAAGCTGATTCCCTGCACCTTAGAGCTGGGCGGCAAGGACGCGATGATTATCTGTGCAGACGCGCCCATGGAACGGGCGATTGGCGGCGCGGTGTTCGGCAGCCTAATGAACGCGGGCCAGTATTGTTCTGGCACCGAGCGGATTTACGTGGTTCGTGAGGTGGCCGAAACCTTTATCCAGGGCGTCGTTGAGAAGGTGGCGGCGATTCAGCTCGGCCGCGACATCGGTCCGTTCATCTTTGAGCCACAGCTCGATCTAGTCGAGAAGCAGGTGAATGACGCCGTGGCTGCGGGGGCACGGGTGCTCACCGGCGGCAAGCGAGCGGGCTCGTTCTTCCAACCCACGGTCCTGGTCGACGTCACTCACCAAATGGACGTGATGACAGAGGAGACCTTCGGTCCAATCCTACCTATTCTGATTGTCGAGGACGAGGAGGAGGCCATACGGATGGCCAATGACTGTCGTTTTGGGCTGGGTGCGGCCATCTGGACCCAAGACAAGGCCAAGGGCGAGCGTATGGGACGGCGGCTCAACGCGGGCTCGGTGATCATCAACGACGCGGCGGTCGCCTACGGCGCCCTAGAGGTGCCCTTTGGCGGCCGAAAAGAGAGCGGCGTTGGCTCGGTGAACGGAGCCAACGGACTGCGGAATTTCTGCCATGCCCAGCCCATTCTCACCGAACGGCTAGGCCCCAAAGAGGAGCGGGTGTGGTACCCGTTCACCCCCGAAAAAGTCGACGGCATCAAGCAGGCCGTCGCCTGGATCTGGGGCACCCCGATTCGTTGGTTGATGTAGACCCATGACCGTTCGACGTGTAATCGGTGCCCCCTTTCGTGGCCTCCAAACCACCCTGCCCACCGACAACGCCCTAGACTTCGTCCGCATCGGAGAAGAGGCGCCAACCTCCCTGGACCGCGAGGGGTTCTGGTCGGACGTCGTCAGACTCTACAAGACCGGACTGCACCCCGCCGTAGGGCTGTGCCTTCGCCATCGGGGCGAGGTTATCCTGGACCGGACCATCGGCCATCTGCACCACGAGCCCAACCAAGTGCCCGGCCCCGTGGTCAGCCCCGACACGCCGTTCAACCTGTTCAGCGCGAGTAAAATCCTCACCGGGGTCATCACCCTGGCGATGCAAGAGGATGGTCTGCTGGACATCGAGAAGCCGGTGGCCCACTACTTTCCTCAGTTCGGAAAGCACGGCAAGGAGCGCATCACCCTCCGTCACCTGCTGAACCACACCGCTGGCCTGCCCGACATGCCCCGCGGCATCGACCCCGTGGCGGTGATGACCACCGGACACGTGCCCTGGGATGCCGTCTGCGATCTACCCATCCAGTCAGACCCCGGCACAAAAGTCGCCTACCATCCGGTAACGGGTGCCGTCCTCCTTCAAGAAGTCTGCGAGCGAGTGAGCGGAAAAGACCTGTGCACCCTGGCCGCCGAGCGCATCCTGAACCCCATCGGCATCACCGACATGAACTACGGTGTTGCGCCCCATCGGGTAGAAGAGGTGGCCAAACACACCCTCACCGGACCGCCGGTCCCCGCGGCCATCTCCAACATCTTTACCCGAACCGTGGGCGTATCGTTGGACCAAGCCGTGACCCTCACCACCACCCCCGAGTTCCTCACCAGCGTGCTGCCCTCGGCCAACGTGATCACCACCGGACGCAGCGCCAGCCGCTTCATGCAGATGCTACTAAATGGCGGCACCCTCGACGGTGTCCGCGTGCTCCGACCCGAAACCGTACGCCGGGCCACCACCGATGTCACCTCCCTCACCCTCGACGGCACCTTCGGGTTTCCCATGCGCTACGGCCTGGGCCTGATGATGGGCGGCAAACGCTTCAGCCTGTTTGGACTGAACACCAAGCGCGCCTTCGGGCACCTCGGATTCACCAACGTAGTGGTGTACGCAGATCCTGCCCGTGATCTGACGGTAAGTTTTATGAACACGGGCAAACCAATGCTCGCACCCGGCATGCTGCGCTGGTACTGGGTGCTTCAACGACTCGCGCTCAAGGTGCCCCAACGATGAGTGATTTCCGAACTGAACTGGTGGCGTGGCTCGAAGAGAACGCGCCCAAGAGCTTACACGGCACAGCCTCTTCCCCCTTCCAAGGGCATTGGGGTGGCAAGAGCGAGTTCCCCAGCGAAGACCATCGTCTGTGGTTCGAACGCTGCCTCGCCCGCGGCTGGACCGCCCCCAACTGGCCCAAGACCTACGGTGGCGCCGAGCTGTCTCTGGAAGACGCGAGGGTCTGGCAAGAAGAGCTGTTCAAGCGTCATCTTCCGCTGCCTCTGGTGGGTTTCGGCCTCACCATGATCGGACCCATCCTGCTGGCCGCCGGCAGCGAAGAACTTAAAGCCGCCCACTTGCCAGGCATCGTCAGCGGCGAGGTCCGTTGGTGCCAAGGCTACTCCGAGCCGGGTGCCGGCTCCGACCTAGCCAGCTTGCGTACCAAAGCCGTCCGCGACGGCGACGAGTTCGTGGTGAACGGCCAAAAGATCTGGACCTCCCACGCCGACCTGTCCGACTGGATCTTCTGCTTGGTCCGGACCAACGACGAAGGTGTGAAGCAAGTCGGCATCACCTTCCTGCTCATCCCTATGAACACGCCGGGCATCACCATCCGGCCCATCCCGTTGATCAGCGGCGCCTCGCCGTTCTGCGAGGTGTTCTTCGAAGACGTGCGAGCTCCAGTCGCCAACGTGGTCGGACAAGTCGACCAGGGCTGGAAGGTCGCCAAGGCCCTGCTGGCCCACGAGCGCACCATGGTCGGAGAGTCCATCGCCGCCGGCGGCGCCCGTGCCCCCATCTTGTTCACCTACACCCTTCGCGACCACGCCATCGATGTCATCGGCACAGACGAAAACGGCCTGCGCGATGCGGCGGTCCGCGACGAACTCGTCCGCTCCGAGATGGAGATGGCCGCAATGAAGCTCACCTTGGAGCGCACCAAGGACCGCATCCGCGCCGGCGACCAGCCCGGACCAGAGAGCTCCATCTTCAAGGTTGTGGGCACCGAACTCAACATGCGTCGCTGGGAGTTGGCCCTAAAAATCGCCGACCAAGACGCACTGGGATGGGAGGGCGACGCCTACTCCGACCGAAACATCGCAATGACCCGCCAGTGGCTTCGCAGCCGCGGCAACAGCATCGAAGGCGGCACCTCCGAGATCCAGCGCAATATCATCGCGCGCCGGGTTCTCGGGCTGCCGAAATAGGGCGGAAACATGACTCTTATCCTCAATGAAGACGAGCAAATGTTGGCCGACGGCGCCAAAGACTGGGCCGACAACGAGCACCCGCTCTCCCAATTTCGGGCCATGCGCGACGCCGGTAAAACCTGGAACCCAGGCCTCTGGCGCTCACTGATAGAGCTTGGCTATCCGGCCATGGGAGCCAGTCTAGCCAACGATGGCCTCGATCTAGGAGGCCAGGTCGCGCTGATAGAGCCGCTGGGGGCAAATCTGGTCGCTACGCCCTTGATCTCAGCGTGGGTCAGCGCACTCATCGATCCCCAAGGCACCGACCTAGTGTCCGGGAAATTCTCGGCGTTTGCCTGGATGGAAGCCGGCGCACGGGGCGACCGAACGGCTTCGGCCCTCGTCGAAAACGGTACAATCACCGGCGCCAAGCAGGCCGTCTGGGATGTGGACTCGGCCAAGGCCATTGTGGTCAGCGCGCTGTATAACGGCCACCTGGGACTGTTCCGAGTGGCCAAGGCCGACTGCACCATCACCGCCCTCCACCGAATCGACCACCGAGACACCGCCAACGTCGCCTTTGACGGTGCGCCTTGTACCCGGCTCGCAGGCGACGAGGCCCTGCTGAACACCGCCCTGGACCGCGCCACCGTGGCGTTGTGTGCCGAGATGCTGGGCGGCATGACAAGCGCCATGAAGATGCTGGTGACCTACCTGTGCGAGCGCCGCCAGTTCGAGTCCGCCATCGGCAGTTTTCAGGCAGTCCAGCACCGCACCGTGGACTGTTTCATCGAGATCGAGTTGGCCCGTTCTACCGTCTTGGGCGCCGCCCGCGACCCAACGCCCGCCAATGTTTCCCTGGCCAAAGCTCGGTGCTCCGACGCTTATGTGCTGCTCGCCAACGAGGCCGTTCAGTTCCACGGCGGCATCGGCGTCACCGACGAGCACGACATCGGCTTCCACCTAAAGCGAGCGCGGGTTTGCTCGCTCACCTTGGGGTCTTCGGACTGGCATCGGCGGCGCTGGGCAGTTGAGCACGGCTACTAGTTCGATTCCCATCGGAATAAGTCCAGCGTAAACGCCGCCCATCGGCCACGGTGCTATGGACCTGCACCCCACACTTGAGGCAAAGGGCGAGGAATACGTCTCAAAGGGCTTCGGCGACAAGTCGTAACGCGCAGAACACATCGAAGCGCTGAAACCGCCCATTTAGCGCCTCGAAAGATACATGCCCGATAAGCACATTTCATCGCGGGTTCCATCGCCCCAGAAGGTGTCTTTGGGCGCGAGCTTCACGCCGTCAACCGTAGGCTGAGCCTCCGCTGAGTTATCCCACTCGCATTTGAGATGAATCTTGTCGCCGGGCTCGACCAATACGGTCTCGGCCAGCTGATAGCGTCCCTGCCAGTTGAAGTCCCAGCGTGGAATATCTAGCAAACATTGCTCGGTACCGTCGGCCTTGATCAGGCTGACGGTGGCGCGACGGCCCAGCTGGTGCATGTGCATACCCACCGTATGCAGCTCGAGGGTCTCGTCGGCACCCACCTCGAAGCCGCTGCCGTTGATCCGCAGAAAACCTCCGACGTCGATGTCCGCGGCGTGGACCACGGAGGCATCTCCAGCGGGAATCCACATGCCGTCGCCCAGCGTCCACAACGCATTGGTGAACAGCGACGAGACGGCCTCGTGCTCGACCGTGGCCGCGGTGTCGAAGGAGATGGAGGTGTCGTCTGGAATGGAGGCCCCAGCCACCGTATTGTAGTGCATCTGCAGAATAATCACAGCGCCAGGTTCGATGAAAAGCCCCGTACCCTCTGGATAGGGCTGCGTGACAATGCCGGGAACCCAGCCGCCCAACAGCCCCGTCGAGACGCCACCGCCAGGCCCCGTCGCCGCACCAAAGCAGGTGTAGCCTTCGCCCTCCTCGGCGTCGTCCCAGGCACGGAACTGGTCGGCGTCTTCGGCGTTACCCTTGTAGGCGAGCACATGATGAACCTGTGAGAGCGTGCCCGGACGCACCTGGGCGCGCACGATGTAAGGGGGTTCGGTCTCAGGCCACTCGATGACGAAACAGCGGTAATCATCCGGAGATTGGCGCGGCGTGTAGGCATCATTCATCTGCAGGGACACCGCCAGAGGCTGGACCGGCGGCTTGGGCTCGACGGTAAGATCGAGGCCAGACTCACCTTGCTGACTACCCCCATCAATCCAATCCAGCAGGGTGGCGCGCTCGGCCTCGGACATGGACGTGTCGCCGTGGTAGTCGCGACAGCCGTCGGCGGGCTGCCAGGGTGGCATGGTTCCCTCGTCTACGGAAGCCCGGACCAAGGCGTCGACGGCCACCACTTGGTCGTAGGTGGTGAGCGGGAACGGTGCAATGTCGCCGTCTTGATGACAGCTGACGCAGTGGGTTTGGATGATCGGCGCCACATCAGCGGCCCAATTGGGGGCGTCAGCGGGGGTATCGTCTACGGCAACTTGGCCGCAACCGACCGTCATCAGTAGGATGTAGAGGTGGCGCATGGACCAACTTACCATGACTCTTCGTTCTTCTCTGGGCGCCCATTCGCCGGTGCTTACTCAGGAGGAATGCAACCCCAAACTCTCTACGATGCTGTTGGCGGAACACCCGTAATCACCCGACTGGTCGACCGCTTCTACGACCACATGGCCACCGACGAACACGCCGCCGATATCCGGTCTATGCACGAAGACCTTAAGGTTTCGCGCCATCGATTGACGTTGTTCCTCACAATGTGGATGGGAGGTCCTCGCACGTATATCGAAAAGCGCGGTCATCCTCGCATGCGGGCGCGCCACATGCCCTTCCCCATCGGACGGGCCGACGCGGTCGCCTGGCTCACCTGCATGAAGGCAGCTCTAAAGGAAGAGATCGACGATGTGGCCCTGCAGAACCAGCTGCTGTCAGCGTTCGCGGGAATCGCCGACCACATGCGCAATCAACCCGAGGGGTAGGGGCTCGTCAGTTCCGACGCTTCGCACAGGGCCTCGGTGGTGTACAAGGAACGGCTCGCGCCGGAAGGATGCGCGTAGAGCCTGCCCTCGAATCGGGCATTGGCAACGTCGATCTTCCCCCTAGAGTCGGTGACCGGACACCCGACGCGGCAGTCCCGCTCGCTGGCATCGACGATGGAAAAACTGCCACCAGAGCTGTGAGAAAAGTCCGGACTGTGGGTTCCAAGCTTCACACCCTGGCAGTCGCTGCAGTGTTGTCTATCTCCCCGAACATCGTGCTCGTCCGCCAGCCAATCGGCCAACGCCTCGTCTCCAACCGCGCGACTCCCTTCGTCTCGCAGCGCCTTCAACGAAGCCGGCGAACAATCTCACTGCACGTACGACGACTGGACCGGTCCGGCGCGAAGCGGAAAGATCTCGCGCCAGACGACACCGCAACCGGCACCACCTCGACGTATGCTTCGGCGCCCGGCGCTTGGGCCAAGGCTAGGCTGACCCACAACGCCACCGTCATTCAGACTTCACGCCGGCGCACGGAGAGTCCGAGGGCAAGCAAGAGTGGCAGGAAGCCAAGCGGGGCCCCATCACTGGCGTCGCAGCCGCAGCCACCCTTATTGGGAAGCACAAGACCGCCGGCGGCGCAGGCTTCGTCAACCACGCCATCGCAGTTGTTGTCGATCTGGTCGCAGAACTCGACGGCACCCGGCGCGACCCAGCCATTGTTGTCGTCGCAGTCTCCGTCGTCGACGCTGTAGCCATCGCCGTCGACGTCGAGGAAGTCCTCGTCAATGAGGCCGTCGCAGTCGTCGTCGACGCCATTCTCGGTCTCGGTTTGGCCAGGGAAGATGGCCGCGTCGTCGTCGTCGCAGTCACCCGCGACCTCGGAGAAGCCGTCGCCGTCGTCGTCGGTGAAGTCGGAGCCCTCGTCAACCGTGCCATCGCAGTCGTCGTCGACCCCGTTGCTGATCTCGGTGGCGTCGGGGCTAATGTTGTCGTTGCCGTCGTCGCAGTCACCGTCTTCTTCCGAGAAGCCGTCGCCGTCATCGTCGTAGAGCTCGGTGCCCTCGTCGATGAGACCGTCGCAGTCGTTGTCGATGCCGTCGGCAAGCTCGGGCGCACCCGGGTAGACCGCGCCGTTGTCTGAGTCGCAGTCGCCGCCTTCGTCGGTGAAGCCGTCCGCGTCGGGGTCGAACACGCCATCGTCGACCTGACCGTCACAGTCATCGTCGATGCCGTTGTTGTCGATCTCGACGGCGCCAGGGTTGGTGGCGGCGTCGTCGTCGACACAGTCGCCGTCCACGGTTCCATCAGAGCAGGGGCCAACCTCGCAGTAACCATCGCCGTCGTCGTCGTAGCACTCGGTGCCCTCGTCGATGATGATGTTGCAGTTGTTGTCGATGCTGTCGCAGACCTCGATGGCGGCCGGCGAAATGGTCGCGTCGCCGTCGTCGCAGTCGCCGCCCGCCTCGGTGTAGCCATCGCCGTCGTCGTCGTACCAGATGGTGCCTTCGTCGACGACACCACTACAGTCTTGGTCGATACCGTCTGCGGACTCAAGCGCGGCGGGGTTAACCGTCGCGTCCAGATCGTTGCAGTCACCGTCGCAGGTGCTGTAGCCATCGACGTGGAGGTCGTAGCTGTCGACCGTGGCGTCGAGATCGTCGCAGTCGGTGCAGCTGGGGTCACCGTCGCCATCATCGTCGGTCTCGCCGGGGACCAGCGGACACGGGTCGCAGTCGTCACCGACGCCGTCGGCGTCGGCGTCGACTTGGGCCGGGTTGCTCTGGAAGGGACAGTTGTCGCAGTCGTCGGCGGTACCGTCGTAGTCGGTGTCGACCAGGTCATCGCCGCCCGGGCAGACGTCGCAGAAGTCGGCCACGCCATCGGCATCGGAGTCGAAGTTGTCGTTGCCAGCCGGACACAGGTCGCAGGCGTCCGGCACGCCATCACCGTCGGCGTCGAGGTTGTCGTTGCCGCCAGGACACAGGTCGCAGGCGTCGGGCACGTTGTCGAAGTCGGCGTCGGCCATGTCGTCGCCGCCGGGGCAGTCGTCGCAGTCGTCGGGCACGTTGTCGAAGTCGGTGTCGGGCCCGTTGTCGTCGAAGCCAAAGCACAGATCGCAGGCGTTGGGAACGCCATCACCGTCGGTGTCCAAGCTGTCGTTGCCAGCGGCGCAGACGTCGCAGTCGTCGGGCACGAAGTCGCCATCGGCGTCTAGCGCGTCGTCGAAGCCCGGGCACAGGTCGCAGGCGTCGGGGGTGCCGTCGCCGTCATTGTCGGCGCTGTCGGGGCCCGTGGGACACACGTCGCACAGCTCGGGAACGCCATCACCGTCGGTGTCGACCGCGTCGTCACCGCCGGGGCACACGTCGCAGAAGTCCGGCACGGTGTCGCCATCGGCGTCGGCCACGTCGGAGCCGCCGAGACAGATATCGCAGGCATCGCCCACGCCATCCGCATCACCGTCGCCTTGGGCGGGGTTGGCGTCGTTCACGCAGTTGTCGCAGAGATCGGCCACACCATCGCTGTCGACGTCGCCGGCTCCAAGCGCGCAGTCGTCGCACACGTCGCCCACGCCATCGCCATCGGAGTCGACTTGAGTGGGGTTGGGGTCCAGAACGCAGTTGTCGCACGCGTCGCCCACGCCGTCGACGTCCGCATCCGCCTGAGCTGGGTTGAGCAAGCCGAGGCAGTTGTCACAGCCGTCGGCCACACCGTCAACATCTGCGTCGAGGGCGTCATCGCCGCCGGGGCACAGGTCGCAGCCGTCGGCCACGCCATCGAAGTCAGCGTCAAGATTGTCGTCGAAGCCGGGGCACTCGTCGCAGCCGTTGGGCACGGTGTCGCCGTCGGTGTCGAACGCGTCGTTGGAACCCGGACAGATGTCGCAGTCGTCAGGCGCGCCGTCGGCGTCCGCATCTGCGGTGTCGTCAAAGCCAGGGCACTGGTCGCAGCCATCGGCGGCGCCATCGCCGTCCGAATCTGCGGCGTCGTCGAAGCCGGGACATTCGTCGCAGCCGTCAGCCACGGAGTCGCCGTCGGTGTCGAGGGTGTCGTCGGCGCCGGGGCAGACATCGCAACCGTTGGCCACGCCATCACCGTCGGTGTCGAGGGTGTCGTCGAAGCCGGTGCAGAGGTCGCAGCCGTCGGGGCTGCCATCGCCATCGGTGTCGTTGCGGTCGTCGGAGCCGGGGCAGACGTCGCAGTCAGCGGGCACAGCGTCCCCATCGGAGTCCAGGGTGTCGTCGAACAGGGGGCACACGTCGCAGCCATCGGGCACCGAGTCGCCGTCCGCGTCGAGGCTGTCTGGGAAGCCGTTACAGACGTCGCAGTCGTTGGGAACCGTGTCGCCGTC
>JAACDH010000684.1 GCA_009936995.1 Rhodobacterales bacterium | reverse complement strand
GGGATTTCTGCTTCTTCGATGATTTCAATCATGGCACGCCTCTTCGATTCGATATTTATGTTCTAAGATCCGATAGGTCTGTCTAGCGGTCGCACGATAGCCACAGTGGAAGGGCCCAAATCAACCCAGAGGCGATTGCTCAGTTCCACTTGACCGCGCGAAACGAGCATGGCGATACGATCGAGCTGTTTGTCGGTATCTGACAGACTAAACAGCACGCGGCTCTGCTCGACGTGCACGGTAAAACCGCGCGTTTGCGAGAAAGACACTTCGGAGATGGTGTCGACATTGGCGAGTCCGCGGCCTTCAAGGGCTTGGATAAGCGCAAGAGCGTCGCGAACCACGAGGTTGGGCAGGCTGGGGTGGCGCCGCTCCATACCTGGGTCGATACCGGTAAGGTTGGGAAAGTCGTAGCTGGGAAGTTCGCCCCGAAGGAACGGAACACCCTCAGCATCGACGTAGTAGATGTCGTCATAGTGAAGAACAGCGACGGGAACGCGTTCCTCGACCTGAACAACCAAAGTATCGGGCCACTGCCGAGAGACCCGGGCACTTCGCACCCACGGATGGCGTTCCACACCTGATGCCACATCCTCGAGGTCAGCCGACCCGAGGGTGGTTCCATTCTGCAGTTCCGCGAGATGACGAAGTGCGCCGGGTCCGGCTTGGTGAGCGCCATCGAAGACAATATGTTCGACCATCATGCAGTCCGGGCGCACCAGCAGGAAAACGCCGACCGCCGTAGCGGTCATTGCGACACCAACTGTTTCGCGGATCCGACTGGACTTCGCCAGGGACCGGATGGTCGAAAAGAGCTTCAACAGGACTCAAGGGGAGGGATGGCTGGGAAGCCGGGGGGGAGGGTTCGAGGTTCAGGAAGAACTTCGAGGAGGACGGACGTTGGAAAGGGGAACCAACGCCCAGGGGCTAACTCTTTGTACCGAGGACAGATCGCCCCATCAAGGCATCTCGTAAGATTTCCTAAAATTCGTCGATTAATGGCTTGGAATGCGATCGACTGGAAGGATCGCAGTGCAGGTTGGAGGCCGGGTTTCGATCCTTCGGGTAAAAAACGAAACAGCAGGTGACAAACCGAGGTTTTTTCGAGAGGGGAGCACGGCCATCGGGGCGCGGCGGCTCTCCCGTCGTTACGCTCCGCTGGGAGACACCTCGGGCGCCAAATACGTGGCGCTAAGTAGAATACGCTCCACGAGCTCCGGGAATGGGATGCCGGCCGCTCCCGCCGCCATGGGGGAGAGGCTGGTCGCGGTCATCCCGGGGATGGTGTTGATCTCCAGGAACACCGGCACGCCGTCCTCACGCACAATAAAATCGGCGCGACACAACCCCCGACAGCCGAGCACTTCGTAGACCGCGGCCGCTGCGGCCTGGGCGGCTTCCCGGACACCATCGTCGATGGGTGCCGGCACCTCGTACACAGTCTTACCTTCTGTGTATTTGGCCTCAAAATCGAAGAAGCCAGACTCAGGGACGATTCGGACCACGGGCATGACCTCGCCATCGAGGACCGCCACTGTGATCTCGTCGCCCGCCACGAATTCCTCGACCAACACGTCGTCGTTTAGGGTGAACGCGGCCACTAGACCGTCCTGAATCGCCTCTCGAGTCTTGCACAGGCTCATGCCAATGGTGGAGCCGCCGACCGCTGGCTTACACACCACGGGCAAACGCAGCTCATCGTCCCACAGCTGTCCTTTCCGGAACACGGCATCGCCGGCCATGACCACATTCTGGAGGTGTCTAACCGCGGACTTTGTAGTGATTTTGTCCATTGCAACGGCACTTGCCCGCACTCCACAGCCGGTGTACGGAATGCCCATCACCTCGAGCATGCCCTGGACACAGCCGTCTTCGCCGAACTTACCGTGCAGCGCGATGAAGGCGGCGTCGATTCGTTGCTCGACCAGTTGCTTGGCGAGGTCGCGACCGACGTCGATACCCACGGCATCCCAGCCCCGCTCCTGAAGGGCCTTCAGCACGGCCCTTCCGGACTTAAAGGACACGGGGCGCTCGGACGACAAGCCGCCCATTCAAACTGCAATCCGGTCTGTGCGCGCTACCATATCTTAGGCTCCTTTGTCTTCGCTCGCTGCGAGACACCGCTTTGTTGTGCAATCCGAATGCCAAGCCATCGCACACAGGAATCCAGCTCGATTCCTCTCGCCTTCTTGACCCGCTCCGTGGCCGATTTGTGTAACAGCGCCATATCTTCTGACGTTCCACCGCCCAGGTTCACCAACATCTCGGGCGCCTGGATCGGAATCTCCACGCGCCTCAACCGAACCTGCGGCAGCTGTACACTTGATATGATCTGCCGAATCTTGAACTTCGTGGGTCGCTCATACCAGCTGTGTGGCGGCTGCGACTCTCGAGGATCGAGCACCTTGGCGAGCCGCTTTCGGATGGCCTTTGGGTCGTCTCGCTTCAGCCGTAGGGTCGCTCCAAGGAAGAATCGTTTACGGCCGGAGATCTCCTCGAGAGGTGCGCTGCGCTCGGCGTTCCGCTGGAAGTGTTGAACTTGCTCGGCGAGCTCATTCCAGCCGTCGTCGAGGAGTAGAGAGGCACCAACAGACCCAGGAATGTGCGCCAGAGACTCGAGCCCCGTAAAGCCCGCCGCAGTGGTCGCGGCAACAATGGCAGGCACTGGAACCGCCGCCCCGACCTGCCACACATCTTCCTCCACCCGCTCGATCTTGGCGAAATCTGTGCCGAGACGGAAGACAACGCCCTTGACGCCTCCGTCGCGAATCACCGTCCGAGTGGTGGCGCCCACGAGGGTCCATTTCCAGTCCACAGCGCTGCAGTCTCGCAATAGGGTCTTCAACGCGTCACGCCGGTGAACGGTCACAAAGGCCGCACAACGCCCCCCCGTCCGCCATGCCGTATGGGCAGAGAGCGGCTCGAGGACACGTACGGCGAGGCCGTCGTCGTGAATCAACCGGCACGCAGGATAGCGAGCAGGGCGGGACAGATAGCGTTCACGCTGCCGGCCCCCAGGGTGATGACGACGTCACCAGTGCGAACCATGCCTTTGAGATGGGCCGTGGCCCCTTCGAGTCCGTCGACCGCCACCGTGCTCCGGTGCCCGCGATTGCGCATGACATCGGCGATGTGCTTATGGTCAACGCCTTCGATGGGCTCTTCGCCGGCGGCGTGAATGGGACAGACCACGACCTCTGCAGCGCGGTTGAAGGCACCACAAAACTCGTCGAATAGATGCTGGACGCGGGTGAAGCGGTGAGGCTGGAACACTGCGATGATGCGTCGTTCTGGCCAGGCGGACTCTGCGGCCTGGAGGGTAGCCTCGATCTCCACGGGGTGATGTCCATAGTCGTCGATGACGGTGACGCCCGCAGCCTCTCCGACAACAGTAAACCGACGCTGAACGCCAGTAAAACCATCTAGCGCCTCGCGAATTGCCGGAAAATCGATGTTCAGCTCCATCGCCATAGCCACCGCAGCAACCGCGTTGGAGATGTTGTGCTGCCCCGGCATCGCCAAGCAAATCTCTCCGAGAATCTCTTCGCCCTTTGCCACTTCAAACGTGGTCTTCAGGCCTGCGGTGTGCACATGGGTCGCCCGGTAATCCGCCTGTCGAGCGAACCCGTAGGTGACCACTCGACGGCGAATCCTAGGCAACAGATGCTGCACCCGTGGATGGTCGAGGCACATCACCGAGAAGCCATAGAAGGGCACCTTGTTGGCGAAGTCCACGAAGGTGTCCTCGAGCACGTCGACCGTTCCGTAGTGTTCGAGATGCTCGGGGTCGATGTTGGTGATGATCGTGGCCGTGGGAGACAGAAGCATGAATGAACCATCACTCTCGTCGGCCTCAGCCACCAGGTAATCCCCTGCCCCTAACTTGGCGTTGGTTCCGCCCAGGCTGTCGAGTCGGCCACCAATGACGACCGTAGGGTCTAGGCCGCCATGGGCCATGACCGCGGCCAACATACTGGTAGTGGTGGTCTTGCCGTGGGTGCCGGCGACCGCGATTCCGTGCTTCAGTCGCATCAACTCTGCGAGCATCTCCGCGCGGCGAATGACTGGAATACCGCGGTCCACTGCCGAGGCGATCTCGGTATTTTCAAGGCCCACCGCAGTAGAGCGCACGACCACATCGCTGTCTCCGACATTGTCGGCGTGATGACCAACCGCCACCGTCGCACCAAGCTCCCGCAGACGCACCACCGCAGCGCCCGCCCGAAGGTCGGAGCCAGAGACGTCGAAACCCAAGGTTAGCAGCACCTCGGCGATACCACTCATGCCGATGCCACCGATTCCAACGAAGTGAATGCGGCGGACTTTGCCTCGAAACATGCTCATGACTCAGACTCCAGCGGTGGTTGCACCGATCGTACTTCGGTCTACCTCTGTGGATCCCTCTGGCACCAGCACAGCGTCGGTTTCCATCCCTATTCGAAGCAGAATTCCGACGCAAAAGGCATGCACCATGACGGCGGAGGCACCATAAGAGAGGAACGGTAACACCAGGCCCTTGGGTGGCATCAATCCACCCACAACGCCCACATTAATGATGATCTGTGCGGCAAACATGGTGGTGATGCCGCTGGCGACCAGCATGCCAAACAGGGTATCGGCGCGGCTGGCGATGACGATGCCCCGCCAGACAAGACCTGCGAGCAACAAGACGGTGATCGTCCAGCCGACGGCACCCAGTTCTTCTCCGATGACCGCGATAATGAAGTCGGTATGAGCCTCGGGTAGGAAGCCACGTTGCGCGACACCCGCCGCCAATCCTGCCCCGGTGAGTCCACCGGTGGCCAGGGCTATCCAACCCTGCACCACTTGATATCCAGCGCCCGCTTGGGCGGCAAAGGG
>JAACDH010000130.1 GCA_009936995.1 Rhodobacterales bacterium | reverse complement strand
TCGGCCTAGGGACTTTGTGAAGCCGGCCCGAGCACCATCGAGGAAGGCACGAGCAAGGGGGTAGATTCCCGCAAAGTCGCCGAGACGGGTTAGCGTGAGCCAAGTTCCCGGCCGCGCTTGTTCCATGCTCTGCGCCTGAACGAAGCTCTTCTTGACGTCGTCCGCGACGTCGAGGACGATATCGTAGGGTGCGTCGAACGTACCTCCGCGAATGGCTACCTCGTCGCGAACCGCCTCGGCCATGCTGCCATCACCGAGCACCAGGACGTGCCGGCCCTGGAGAGCTTCACGGACTTCAACCTCGCGCTTGACCAACACTGGCCGCCGGACCCGGAAGGGGTCGGGCAGCGTGGCGACGTTGCTCAAGGCCTCCTGCTCGTCGGTTGTCCAGGGCTTCAGATCGAACTCTTCGGTCACCCATTGACGGCCTGTAGATTGCTGAACGCTCGAAGCGGTACCGCCCTCTTCGTCGGGCACAACTTCGCCCGGCGTCTTGGTTTGGGGGGCGGATTCGACCCGCGCAACAGCAACCGCGCCGCCGCCGACCAACGCCCGACGACCATCGAGGTAGGTGGCGAGCTCGCCCAAGGTGGGATGGTCGGCCAGGCTGAAGTCGTCGTCCGGAGGCAGTTGGTAGTGCTCTTGGAGGGCGCTGATGATCTCAGCTTGCTTGACGGTGTCGACGCCTAAGTCGGCCTCGAGCTCGAAGTCGGATTCGAGCTCTTCGGGCTCGTAACCGGTCTTCTCAGCCACGACGGCGATGAGCTCCGGGAGCGTGGGCTCAAGGACTCCATCGGCGGCGATGGGGTCAGCGGAGACGGGCGCTAAGACGGGCTCTAAGACGGGCTCTAAGACGGGCTCTGGGGCAGGCTCACTAGGCGCCGACGGCGGCGGTCCAGACCCGCCAAGCATACTGACCAAGTAGGCCGCGAGGGCTTCGATGGTGGGGTAGTCCGCCATCTTGAAGTCGTCGTCGCGTGCCAAACCGTAGCGGTCAGTGAGGTCGGACAAGATCTCGGCCTGCTTGACCGTGTCGATGCCCAAGTCGGCCTCAAGTTCAAAATCGGACTCTAGCTCTTCGGGTTCGTAGCCCGTCTTCTCGGCGATGACCTGGGTGAGCTCGGCCAACACTTGCTCGGAGCTCCGGGTTGTGCCAGCGCCCAAGATTGGAATCACATTACCGGCCGGTGCTGACGCAGTATCAGCGGGCATTGTAGCCGAGGCGGCTGCAACGACCACGGGCGCGGCAGCCACCACAGGGGCGACACTCGCGACAGGGGCATCCACACCGATGAATTTCACGGTATTGACCGGGCTGACCTCGGGCACCATCGGCAATAAGCTGTCGGCCAAGCCCTCGACGACGCGCAAGGTGCGCTGATTGACCTCTTCTTGGACGAACTTGTAGCCCGTCTGTGCCTTAAGCCAGGCCACGCGACGCGCCTCGTTGGCGACCCGGTTGTCGCCCGTCGCGGCGCGACGCCAAATGGACACCGCCAGCTGAGAGCCGAAGCCCGCCGCCAACCGCACACACCACTCGGTGGCTACACGCTCACCACGAGACAGACGAATCGGTCCAAGGTCAGGGTCGGGCTCTCGGAGGTTAGCGACCGGCGGAATAATGCCGTATTGAAGTGCCTTCACAGCCACCGCATCTTCGATCCCGGCGCCCATAGCGTGGCCGGTAAAGCCCTTCGTATTGGTGATGACGATGTTGGACGACTTGTTCCCAAACGCCGCTTTCAATGCACCAATCTCGGCGGCAGAAGAGCCACCGCGAGCGGGCGTATACGTCTCGTGGGAGACGAAAAACGCTGAGTCGGCGATTTGGTCCGCAGTCACGCCGGAGCGGGCGCAGACCTGGTCGACCAGCAGCTTCACGCTTTCACTGATGTGGTCGGTGTCGAGTCGAGTTCCGTGGAAGGCCGAGTTGGCCGTCATGGCACCGGCGAGCTCGGCAACCGGAACGACGCCCCTGGCCTCTGCACCCTGGGCGCGCTCGAGGACCAGTCCCACGGCACCCATACCGAGGATCATGCCGTGGCGGCGCCGGTCGAAGGGCAGCGCGGCCTCTTCGATGACATCGTGGGTGGTGGCGGCACCCGCCGCCATGAAGCCACTGCCAATCCAGGGCAGCAGGCGCTCGCTGGTGACGTCGTCGGCGCCGACCACAATCACCCGCTCGCAGCGACCCAAGCGCAACCAGTCCTCGGCCATGGCGACGGCCTGAGTCGTGCTGGCGCAAGCCGCGTTAACCGCCGCGTTCGGCCCACGTGCGCCAATAAATTGGGCAAATTGGGAGTGGCCCATCGACAGCACTTGGAACAAGAAGCGCCGATCGAAGTGCCCTTCGCCGTCGTCACCGTTGTTCTGAAGACTCTCGACGAGCTGGTCGTAGCCCGGGAATGCACTGCCGAAGATGACCCCGGTGCCGTCGCGCAGCCCCTGGGGCAGCTTCCAGCCTTGGGGGACGCGCTTGCCGCTGGCGGACATCTTGTAGTCGCGGACAAGGGGGATACCCGCGTCGCGCAAGGCCTCGAGACCCGCGGCGAAGGCCAGCTGAGTGGCGATGTCGAGGGCGCGAATGTAGCCCTCGGCGACCCCCCACTCCTTCAAGTCGAAGTGCGATCTGACCCCGGCCAGACGGATGACCTGGGACACATCTTCGACGGGCAGGAACGAACCCTGCCCGGTCTTGCTGTCCTTGACCAGACGCACAAGGCCCTTCTCGAGGAATCGCTCGGCTCGCGCTCCGATGTGGGAGATGCGGTTTTGGCCCGAGAGGATGTCGGTGAAGTTACTGGCGCCAAACACCTCGTCGCCGCCGGGCAGACCCACGGAGGCACCGGTGCAGACCACGCGGGTATTCAGGTCAGCGGCGACCACCGAACCTGGCAGCATGACCGGCATCGCAGAAGCAACGGGTGCCACCGAGGCGACCGGTGCAGCAGCGGGGCGAGCGTCCAGCGCAGCGGCGAAGGCAGCCGCGAGCAGTCCTTGAACCGCCGGCAACATGGCCCGCGCAAAACCATCGGCGTCTGCGCCCGACATGCCGCTCGTGGCGGCGTCCCGAAGAAAGCGAGCCACGGCGTCGTCGCCCATTAACGGGCTGGCGGTGACCGGGGCAGCCATGACCACGGGCGGGCCTGCGGGAGCGGGAGCAGGGGTCGGAGCCGGACCCGCCACCGAGATGCGCTTGCCGCCCACCTGACTAGACGCCCAGGCGATGACCGCGCCCAGCGTACGATTCTGAGACATATCGAAGTCGGCGTCTTCGGAGATGGACCACGCGGCCCGAACAGCGCTAAAGATCTCAGCCTGCTTCACAGTGTCGATGCCCAAATCGGCCTCGAGCTCATAATCGAGCTCAAGCTCATCGAGCTCGTAGCCGGTTGCGTCGGCGACGATCTGGAGGACACCTTGATGGAGGTCGGGCAGCGGCTCCTCATGTGCGGTCTCGGGACGGGCATCAAACGCTAAGGCCTCGACCGCATCAGACGTCGCTAGGCGAGGTGCCGACGGCGCGAACAGGTCGACTGGACCCGGCGCGGGCTCGGACGAGATGGAGAATCCAAAGGCCAGCAATCCGGCCAAGGAATCTCGGAACGAGGCCACACCACCCCGCTTGGGGTGGTTGGTGTACAGCGCGCGGTGAGGCCGACGCTTGAGAATCGCAACGGTAAAGCCCGCCAATGCGCGCTTGGGGCCCACTTCGATGAACACGCGAGCGCCATCTTCGTACATCCGCTCCATCTGGGCGACCCACTCGACGGGGGCGCTGATCTGCTGGGCGAGCAGGTCGATAATCTCGGGCACCGCGTTCGGACCAGTGGGGTAGTACTCGCCGGTGACGTTGGTGGTGATGGGGCGCCGCGGAGGTTGCAAGCCCAGCTTGGTGAGCACATCGCGAAGGGGCTCGCTTGCCGGCGCGACGATCTCACTGTGGAACGCGTGGCTGACGGGCAGCGGGTACACGGTGACGCCTCGGGCCTTGAAGCGCTCGCTGGCCTCTTCGACGGCGTCGGAAGCACCGGCGATGACGGTCTGGCTGGGGCAGTTCTTGTTGGCGGCGATGACGTAGCCGTCTACCTCGGCCAAGACGGCCTCGACCACCTCGGTGGAGGCTGCGATACCGGCCATCTTACCAGGGTCGTCCAGGCGGATATTCGCCATCTCACGACCCCGGGCGCTGACGGCCATCAACGCTTGCTCGAAGGTCATGACGCCGGCGGCAACCGCGGCGCCATACTCGCCCAAGCTGTGGCCTGCGACCAGGTCTGGAGACACGCCATAGCTCGCGAGGAGACGAAGAATGGCGATATCGAGGGTGAGCGTGGCCGGCTGGCTGTACTCGGTCTGACGGAGCACGTCGCTCTTCGCAGACTTGTCTTCGCCAGGGCGCAGTCGGATGTAGTCGGTGATCGGACGGCCCAACGTCGGCGCCAAGATGCGATCGGCCTCGTCGAAGGTGGCCTGAACGATGGGGTAGGCCTTGGCCAGGTCGAGGCCCATGTCGAGGTACTGCGACCCCTGCCCAGTGAACAGCAAGGCAACTTTACCGTCGAATGCTTGCTCTTCGAGGTGAATGGCCCGGGCGCGCAACATGTCGGGGTTGCCATTCTTTTCGAGGGACTTGATGGCGCGCTTCAGCTGACTCTCGCGCTCCTCCGCATCCCGAGAAGCCGCCGCAATACGAACCGGCGCAGACGGGGGGAATGCCGCCGGCTTTCCAGCAGCGATCAACTTCAGATTCGCGAGAAGCTCGGCACGATCGACGCCACTAGTGGCCCAGACACCCTCGGGAAGACGAGGCGCTACCACCACAGGAGCGAGGACAGCGGGTGCAGAAGCAGGCAGGGCCACAGGCACCGGAATGGAGGTCGGCGGCGGCAACATCACCGACTTGGCCACCGTCTGACGAAGCTCGGATGCCGGCGGCTGATCGCTGGTGCTGGACTGTAGGGTGCTGATGGGCAGCGCTTGACCCGCGTAGGATTCCATGACGATGTGGAAATTCGTACCGCCACAACCGAACGCCGAGATACCGGCACGACGCAAGCCATTCGGCGTCTCGGGCCAGTCTTCGGCGTGGGTTTGCACCTGCAGTGGCACCACGTCGAGGGGCACGTCCGGCCGAGCGGTCTTGAAGCCGATGGAGGGCGGCAACACGCCGTGATGCAGCGCCATGGCGGCCTTGATGCAGGACGCAGCGCCCGCCGCCGACTTCAGGTGGCCAATCATCGACTTGACCGAGCCGATGCGAATCGGACCGCGCTCTTCCCGCTTTCCGCTGCCGATCACGCTGTTCAGCGCTTCGACTTCGACTTTATCGCCAACCACGGTGCTGGTGCCGTGGCACTCCATCAGGTCGACCTCGTGGGGACCGAATCCGGCGGCCTCGTATGCGCGGTTCAATGCCCGGAGCTGGCCCTTGATGTTGGGCGCAGTGATGCCCTTGCCCTTACCGTCAGAGCTGGCGCCAATGCCGCGGATGACCGAGTAGATCTTGTCGCCATCGCGCACCGCGTCTTCGTAGCGCTTGAGCACCAAGATACCGCAGCCCTCGCCCATCACGAAGCCGTTTGCGGACATGTCGAAGGGAGAGGAGTGATCTGGCGAAAGTGCACCGATCTTGCAGAATTTCACGTAAGTGGCGATGTTCATAGAGCGGTCGGTACCCCCAGTAACCACCATGTCGCAGTCGCCGGATTGCAGCGATTGCATGGAGGACTGCAGCGCGGCCATAGAGCTTGCGCAGGCAGCATCGACGGTGAAATTGGCGCCGCCGAGGTCAAAGGCGTTGGCGATGCGGCCGGCGATGACGTTGGCCAATTCGCCGGGCATGGAGTCTTCGTTGATGATCGGGAGGTCCTTCAGGTAGGACGCCTCCATCTCTTTGACCATCGCGTCGCGAGAGACAGCGTCGAGACCGCGAACCAAGGCCAACTCGTTGAGCTGTTTCTTGACCGAGTGCCAGTTCAGCCGAATCGCGTACTCGTCGCCGACCTCGCCACCGAGGCTGTTGCCGAGGATGACGGCACACCGATCGCGATTGAACTCGCGGCCATCGCTGCGGTGATCGACTTTGAGGTTGGCGTCGTCGAGCGCATCGGCCACGCAGGTGAGCGTGATCTGCTGCACAGGATCGATCTGGGAGACCACCTTGGGCGGAATCCGGAAGCGCTTCGAGTTGAACTTCTGGTCCGAAAGGAAGGCGCCGATCTTGGTGTAGGTCTTGTCGGGCGCGCTCTGATCATCATCGAAGTACAGCGCGGAGTCCCAACGATCGGTGGGTACTTCTCCAATGCTGTTCACACCATTGAGGATGTTGTTCCAGTACGCGTCCAGGCTATCGGCGCCGGGGCAACGACAGCCAATACCGATGATCGCCACCGCCGCGCTCTTTCCACCGGTGACCAACGGGACGGGCTCATTCTTGGAAGCGGGCGCCGCCCTCGGTGCCTCGATAGACAAGTCGACAAGTGCCTTCGCGACAAACGCCGCGTCACCGACCACGCCATTTCCGGTCGCGACCGCCGCAGCCGCGGGACCACCGTGCACCGGACGTCCAAGCCAGCCGGCCATCTCCCAGAGCACGGCAGAACCGACCACCCCCCCTGTAGAGGCGGCCGTTCCGGGTTGCCGGAGGGCATCTGTGGTGTGCACGGGCACGGCGTCATCCACTGCGACCGTCTGGCGTGCCAGCTCTCGCCAGCCCTTCCAGTGATCCGAGTACGCCTGAAGCAGCGCGCTCAGGGTTCCGTAGCGGTCGACGAGTCCGCGGGCCAATGCAGCGCCCTGACCAATGAACCACAGCCTCTCGCTAATATCGCCGTCGTCGTAGACCCCTTCGGCGAGGGCCCAAACGTCTTCGCCTTGAGCGAGCTTGCGGATGACGGAGGAGGTCGCGCTGTTGCCCACCCGAAGACCGCTGACCACCTGGGTGATCTCGTCATCGGGAAGGTTCAGGCGGTGCGCCATAGCCAACGGGAGCCCGACTTCGGGGCATGCAAGCCAGGTATCGACAAGCAACACGCCCGCGCCGCCTAAGGCAGCGGCGGCACCGGCTCCTCGAGGGCCCACACCCGCATCCAAGATCACACGGCTAGGCTCGGGACAGGCCGCGAGGGCCTCTAGTCCATCGAACTCACCGCAGAACCCACTTGCTTCGCGGCCTTTTAGGACCAATCCAGCATAACCCTTGGGAACCGCGCGAGGGGCAGCGGTCTCGAGCCAGGTCTCTCGGTCGGGCAACGGAGCGCCAAACTCGGCCAAGATGACCGGCCCGGTTCCAGGCGCAGGACGGCCGGGGCGCGTGCGCACCCATGCGCCATCGGGAACCTCAGGTACGGGGCCGCTGGTAGCGTCGATCGCAGCGATACAACCAGCTTGTTGCACCAACGTAGCGAGGTGGGCTGCCGAGGCTGGCAGCAACACGCGGATGGCTCCGCTCATAAAGAACTCCAGGTTTGCACACTCGTTTAGCCTTGACGAGCCCCCGGTTCACCTGTAACTTCCGAAATGAAGCGCCGTTCAGCTAAGCCACCAGCGCGTTCCCCTCGTTCTACCTGTACGACGGACAGTCTCCAGCAATTCCATCTCGCGCAGCTCTCTTCGAAGAATTGCCAGCTCAACCCCTAGGTTCTCTGCGATATCTCGGGCGCGGTAGCCGTTTCCGTCAGAGAGGATGTCCACAATAGCCTCGATCAGGTCATCGTCGGACGACTCACCAGCGACGGGATCAGACCATTTTGGAGCGGAGAAGCTAAGCATCGCGGGGCCACCTGAAGAGACCCTACGGCGGGGTGCCATGTCGGTGGTCGAGGACAGAAACGAACCGCGCGTCACCACGGGTTCGTCGGCCAGGGCGATCTGCTCGGCGATCGCCGCCCCCGCCTCGTACAGGGGCGCCAGAACACGCCCGAGGTCTTCGCCACCTGGCGCCGGACCGAGCTCGCGCAAGCCCAAGGGAGCAACATCTGCCTCGACCATCGGCTGGAAGTCCATAGACGGCAGCGCCGTGGGACTCGCATACCAGTCCAGTTCGGGGCCAACCTCTTCTTCGAGCGACAATTTGGGCGATACCAACGGCTTCTTATCGCCCCATGCACCACGGAGCGCAGCCAACACCTGCTCTCTTGGTCGTCCGCGGAGCATCAGCAACAAGAAGGGGTCGCCGTCAAGGGCGTCGGCGAGTAGAATATGGACGGCTGCCATGTGCGCGCAAGGAAGGGCATAATCGCCGCAGTCGCAGTCGCAGTCGAAATCGCTCGCCGTTGGAATGAGCGGCAGACCCGCCTGTGCAAAGGTCTCGACCAACTCGCGCGGCAGCTCGCCCTCTAGGAGCGCGGCGACAAAGTCGAGGCGCGCCTTGAGCAACTTGACCACGCGGCGCCAGCTGGCCTCGTCGTACACACGAACCCGAAACGAGACGTGCCTGGTCTCGCGCTCGACCACCTCGGCGTTGGCCAATCCGGGAGAGAACCAAAGATCGCGGACCCGACCGCCACGGGCTAAGCTGCGACCGCGACTGATGCGTGCTTTGCTGGAAGCGTCGAATTGGGCCAGGATGCCCAGCCAGGCCTCGGCCAGCCAACCTCGGCGGCGAACAGAGCTGCGGACACCGTCGCGCGGCGCAGCGAGTGGAGTGCCGGATACGGGTGTTTCTCGGCTCAATCTTCTACCACGGCATCGTCACCAAGGGCGACCAGTCTACACAACATATCGTCGTCGAGTTCGGTCACCCAGCGCTCGCCACCACCCACCACTGATTCGGCAAGCGCGCGCTTCTCTTCGAGCAGATTGTCGATCCGCTCTTCGAGGGTTCCTTGGCAAACCAACTTGTGCACCTGCACATTTCGGTCCTGTCCAATGCGATAGGCACGGTCGGTAGCCTGATCTTCGACCGCCGGGTTCCACCATCGATCGTAGTGAATGACGTGAGTGGCCCGGGTGAGGTTCAGCCCCGTTCCACCCGCGCGAAGGGACACGATCAGCGCGGGCGCTGCATTCGGTGAGAGCTGGAAGTTGTCGACGATCTCGTCGCGCTTGCGCGTGGGCGTCGCCCCATGCAGAAACGGCACCTCGTAGGCAAAGACCTCTTGGATCTGGCGCTGAAGCAGCAGACCCATTTCGCGGTACTGTGTGAATATGAGCGCGCGTTCGCCCAATTCAAAGAGGTCTTCAAGGAGGTCGGTGAACCGCTCGAGCTTGCCAGATCGGCCCGCCAGCGCGCCTTGGGGTTGTTTTTGAAAATGAACGGGGTGGTTGCACACCTGCTTGAGCGCGGTGAGCATGGCGAGCACCCGCCCGCGGCGCTCGATTTCGGACGCCCCTGTGAGGCCCGTCAACGCATCGTTCATCACGGTTTTATACAGCACAGCTTGCTCTTTGGTGAGCGGAACGTATTCGTTTTGCTCGATCTTCGCAGGCAGATCTCCGACGATCTCCGAGTCGGTCTTTAAGCGGCGCAACAGAAAGGGCGCGACCCCCTGCCTCAGCTGCTCTGCAACCTTTGTGTCGCCGAACCGCTCGACCGGTAGCGCAACATTTCGTCGGAAAGCCGCGCGACCTCCGAGCAGGCCGGGCATTAGGAATTCGAGTAACGACCAGAGCTCGTCGAGTCGGTTCTCGATGGGCGTACCCGACATGGCCACACGGTATCGGGCCTGAAGTGAGCGGGCCGAACGAGCCCGTTGGCTATCGGAGTTCTTGATGCCCTGGGCCTCGTCCAAGCACACCACATCGAAGTCGATCTCGGCCAAGACCTCGCGCTCGCGGACCATCAAACCGTAGGTGGTGAGCAGCACATCGCAGTCGCCCAGGTCGCCGAGGCTGCGGTCCAGACCGTGGTAGCGCCGCACCCGAAGCGATGGCCCAAAACGACTGATTTCACGCTGCCAGTTGCCTAAAACGCTGGTGGGACACACCACCAAAGACGGTCGATGAACGGGATCTTCTTGGCGCCGGTGGAGCAGCATACAGATGACCTGTATCGTCTTTCCAAGTCCCATATCGTCGGCGAGGCAGGCTCCTAGTCCCATCTGTCCTAGGGCGGTTAACCACCAGAATCCACGCTCCTGATAGGGGCGTAGCGTACCCTTCAACCCCGCTGGAATGGGCACTGGCGGTGGGTCGGACAGCGCCCTGATCACGGTGGAGAGTCGCTTGTCCGAGACCACGGGAATTCCCTGGTACTCGCCCACAAGCACCGCGCGTAGTGCCTCGGAAATGGGGAGTTTGCCTCCTTGCTCCAAACCGTCGGGTAGTCGATTTAGCTCGACGGGATCGAGCAGAACCCAGTCACCATCCCAGAACACGATGGGTTTCTTTCGTGCGACTAACGCCGTGAACTCATCACCGTTGAGCACCCGATCGCCCAGGGTGACTTCCCAACGAAACGACAGCGCGTCGCCCAGGCTCATCTCGCCTTCTTCGGGGCCACCCATGCGCATCCGCGCGCGCATCCGACGCGGTCCAGCTCCCTCGAAATCTGAAGGAATCTGGATGTGAAAACCGGCATCTCGCAGTGCAGGCAGCCCCTCGGAGAGGAACTCCCAGGTGTCGTCGGCGCCCCACTTGAGGTCGCGGGGTTTGGCGCCATCTAGACAGGCTCGTAGTGCCGGATGAATTCGACTGGCGCGTGCGAGACCACGAATCAGACTGTGGGCCGGATGTAGGTAGTTGCGGCCCTCGATCGCGACGGACTCGCCGCCAGAAAAGGCCTCGGCGGCGGGAATCGCCTGCTCCGGGTGACCCGTTGGATGTACTTGAACCCGTACCCGAAAATGCTTCATTCCCGTCTGGGGAAGCTCGAGAATGATGCCGACGCGAAGCTGAACCGCGTCGGACTCTTTGGACCAGTGCGACATCAGCATCGGGATGGCGTGGTGGCGCACATCGAGGGGCCGAAAAACGACGCCTGGATGACGCAGCGACTCGGCCAACTCGAGGGGCCAGCCACGGGCCGGACCCGGGTGGGCTCCCCGGCGGTGGAGATCGTCCACCACAGCGTCGATGAACCCTCGAACCGCTCTATCCGCCGTGGGGAGACGAATTACGCCACGACCGCGCTCTCGGGTGGGCAGGCACCGGGCGGCGGGCGGCAAAGCACCAATGAGGGCCTCGAGTCGTTCGAGGTCGCGACGTCGGGTGAGCAACGCACGCCACAGGGCAGACACACCTCGGACCTCGGGTATCACCCGTTTTTGGGCCGCAAGTTCTAGGCCAAATTTGGCGGTGTGCACCCAAACGCACAAAGAATCCGACACCATTGCCGTGTTCGAGACATGCGTAAGGGCTGGCAACGCTGCTCGTAAGTGCACTTCCACGCCATTCACACCTCGACGACTCAATTCGCCATTTTTAGGGATGGCAAGTTGGCGCCGAGACAGACCCGTGAGCTCGCCCATTCCAGGTAGATCACGCTCGAGGGCCGGCTCTAGCGGCTCCACCAGAGACCAGAAAAACAGAGTCCCCTGTGGGGTCCATGTCGCCTGCAATCCTCGCATCATTACTACCAACCCTCCGCGCAGGTCAGTGACGCTAAGGCTGGCCTACACTGAACCTACACAATTAAAAAAACCACTTCAACAACTCCACGAACTAACCAGTTTCAACCCTTAAATCAGTGACGGTCCTCAACGCTCACTAATTGTGCATCCGGTGAACGAGATCTGCCGGCACAGCGACTCGCGCTTTATCTTGAGGCTGCGGGGAGGCCCTTTTCTGCGGCGATGCGATCGTAGAAGTCGATGACCTGGCGTACATAGTCGCGCTTCTCGCGGTAGGTCCCTGGATAAAAGCTGCGTTTGAAACCATGGATAATCATCCGACGGAGCTCGCTTGGCCCAATGGGGAAGGCGTCGACAGCCAGCCGAAGTTCACGGCTAACCGTGGTTCCCGAAACCAGGCGGTTGTCGGTGCAGAGGCTCACAGAAAGACGATCCGAGACCATGCGTCCCAAGGGGTGCTGTTCGACGCTTCGCAGGTGCGGCATGGTCTGCATATTCGAGGTGATGCAGACTTCGAGTAGCACCCGCTGATCGGCAATATACTCCGACAAATCTCGCACATAGCGAGCCGGATCACCGTCGGTAGTGACCAGGTTTGCGGAGTAGAGGTGGGTGCCATGACCGATGCGATCGGCGTTCAGCTTGGTGATGGCCTGGAACATAGACTCGGGACCAAAGGCCTCGCCCGCGTGCACCGTCTTTCGGAGGAAGTGCTTGTGTGCGAACTGATAGGCGGCCACGTGATCGGACGCTGGATGACCCGCTTCGGCGCCGGCGAGGTCGAAGCCGACGACGGGCAGTCCCAGCCGATCGCGGGCGCTGACCACCGCTCGGACCAAGGCC
The DNA here is from genome assembly GCA_009936995.1 of Rhodobacterales bacterium. GTDB lineage: Bacteria > Myxococcota_A > UBA796 > UBA796 > JAACDH01. Next base: position 11,616 of record JAACDH010000130.1, on the reverse strand, counting down.
AACGACGCGATGCCGTACACCTCGGTGACGGGGAAGTTGGGCAGCACCGAGAGCAGGTCGGCGAAGTAAGGTCCGAAGCCACGGGTGAACATACGCATGGCGCAGCAGATGATGCCGTATCGAAACGGCGGCTCTTTGTCGACGCGCACCGCTTTCGAGGCCTCGTGCTCGCGGCGGCAGCGGGCCAATCCACGATCCACAGCGGAGAGGACGTCGGCGATATCGAACCCGGGCTTGCAATGCAGCTGCGGCGCGAAGCGAACCTCGAGATAGCGCACGCCTTCGGCGAGACAATCTTCTCCGAGTTCGAAGGCCACTCGCTCGAGTGCTTCGGCATCGGTGAGCACAGCGCAGGTGTACATGAAGCCGTGCAGATAATCGGGGAGGTCGCGATACCGTTCTTTAAAGACCAGCTCTTTAAGACCCTCGGGCGTGTCACTGGGCAGCGACACATTGCGTTCGGCCGCCAGCTCAATGAGCGTCTCTGAGCGCAAAGATCCGTCGAGGTGACAGTGGAGATCGGTCTTGGGCAAGGCCCGGAGAAGTTCGTCTGAATACATGAACCCCTCCTTATGACGCAGCCAACGAATCGACCAATCTAACATCCTTGTTGCCGCAATCCGCTTGATTGGCTACCACGGACGAGATCGTTCCCTGGAACCCCAAAGAGGTTGGGCCTGTGCTGCTTCCACCATCTCTCCGCGACCAACTTGTCGACGCGCTCGACGAGTTCTTAGATGCCCTCGGCAACTCCCCAGAAGCCGAGCCCATCTGCAACTACATCCTCGAACTCATCGAGCTGTATAGCGACGAAAATGAACTCGACGATATCATCTCTGAGCTCGAAGAGTCCGGTGCGCTCGAAGAGTCTCTCGGCGATTCTCTCGAATCGGAGATGGCCAGCAACGACGAGTTCGAATTCACCGGCGAAGAGCTGGTCTCCCTGCTCGAGCGGATGTGCGAGATCGACTGGGATGGCGATGAGCCAAGATCCGAAGAGGACGAAGAGGACGAAGAGGACGAAGAGGAAGAAGAGGAAGAAGAAGAGTAGCCCCTGACGTTGCAAAACGTGGTGGCCTGCCCCTGCCGAGCGTCGATTTCCTAGGTCGCCCTAGGCTGCCACCTCGCCGAGGTCGTTTAGGACCCCACTAGAAGCCCGTCCGCGTGGGCAATCGCCAGAACGGCCGAGAGGGCGAGATGATGCAGTCCCCGTGGGAGGACACCAGCACGACCGGCGTCTTGGTCAGGCTCAACTGGGACAACATTCAGCCGTCCCCGAGCCGATACGACTGGAGCCAACTCGACCGGGAGATGAACCGCGCGGTGGCCACAGGCAAGCAGTTCTCCGTCGCGGTCAAGGCGGGCGGCCAAGGCACGCCGGAACGGATCTTTAATCAAGGCGGCGTAGAGCGAATCTCACTGCAAGACTGGGGCTCCGAGGAATCCTACGGCTGCAATAAACCGCCTTGTTGCGAATGGAAAATGGACTTAGGATCTCCAGCAGACCCAGCGTATAAACAGCATATTTCGATATAATTCGCGCACTTGGAGAACACATTCAAGGAAACGCGGCCTGATATCGCGCGCTCGCGCTGATCACACCCAGCGGCATCAATCTCATCTCACCGGAAGGAAGCGTGCCAGTCCGATGCGAGGCCGGATGTCTGTGCAACACCGAGCTCTTGGCCACCGCGAGAAACGGGTACACCCCTCAAAAGCTGTACGACTTCTACGATGAGCAATTCATGGCTATTGAAAGGGCCTTTCCGGGAAAACATTAGACTTTTATGCTGATTCAGGAAGGTTATCCGCTGATTCGACATCGGTCACACTATCTAGAAAAAGACGGAGACACGAAGGGTCTCCCCGCCGGTTCCGAGCAAACCGAGGGTATTCTGAAGATTGGACGGGAGAAATACTCCAACTCCTTTGTGGTACAGCACACTGGCATTGGGGTCGGACCCGAAACGTCCAGCGCGTGTCACCCTAGCGGAAAGGAGCGCAGCCCACCGGTTGCCCCAATCGATGGGTCCTCGAACAACACGAACTCGGCGTGCCCACAGGCTGGCAGACAAACAACACCGAGAGAGTCGCGAACAACGCAGATCTCGACCGGGCCTTCCGAAACGTCGCGGACCACACGGCAGGCCCGTTCCCTCAGATCTATGGGCAGCGCGTCTGGGAGGCCAATCAGCGGGGTGGCGCCCTCGACAAATCTGGCTCCGGTCGCACCCTTGCAGAATGGGACGCGTGGCTAAGGCAGCGCGCCGAGGTGTCCCACACTTACACGTTCACCTTCGACGGCCCTGAGTCGAAGGTGAACGTGTTGAGTCCCAAGCGATGCAACGAGGATCCGTCAGTCGGCGTCATTCAAATTCGGCAGGGCGTCGCCCCAGCGCTCGGCCTGAATGAGCGCGAAGCTTGTCGTACAACGTGTTTGATGCCGAGTTTCTGGGCTTGATGGAGGAGCTCCAGGCGGATGCCCAGACCCATGTTTTGGCCATGCCGCACTCGCTTCCAGGAAGCTTGGCAGGTCGAACCGACAGGCGCTCGTTTGACAGCACGACGGTCAAGCTGACACGCGCATTGGTAGAGACTCTCTCCGGAACCGGCGACTATACGCCCTTGAAAGTCCATGCAGAGATGTCGCTGGGGACAGAGAACGCAGTGGACGGGCACATCACGGACGCCCGACGCCACGACGGTCCCGAGCTTACCGTGAATGCGTTCAGAGCGGGAACTGGGCTTCTCGTGGATCTCGGGTACGCAAGCCACGACCTCGTCCGCCGCCAAGGAGCGTAACGCCGCAGGCCGTCCGCTATGAAAACACAGGGCAAAGCCACCTCGCCCAAAGCGGAGCCCGCGCTACGCGTCAGACATGGCTCCCTGGGTCTCATCGGGCTAAGCGGCCGTAGGTTCGATGCGAGGAGCAAGACCGATGGACAGTACCCAGAAGGCAGTGGTGGGCTTTGTGGTGGGCATACTCGCGCTTGTCGGCGGAGCCACTGCGATGATGGGAGGTGTCGGCGGCGTCGCCACGCCCGCAGAGCCCCCCAATGTGCTCATCATTCTGTGGGACACCACCCGCTCCGATCGATTAAGCATGTACGGATACGACCTGACCACCACCCCTAGAATGGCTAAATGGGCCGAGAATGCGGTGGTGTTTGAGAACGCGATGTCCCCCGGAATGTGGACGGTTCCCAGTCACGCCAGCCTGTTTACTGGCAAGCCGCCCACCACCCACGGCGCCGATGTCGAATGGCTGTGGCTCGACGGCCACAACACCACCCTCAGCGAGCACTTTCAGGCCAACGGCTACGACACCTACGCGTTCTCGGCAAACCCCAACCTGTCGGCCAGCCGGCTCAACTTGCTCCAGGGTTTCGAGACCATCGAGATGTCCTGGTCCAGCCGGTGGAAACGACCGGTGTCGCGCATCGCTCAAAAGAAGTTGCTCAAGCAAGACCGCTCTACAGAGATCTCTCCGGCGTTCAAGAAGACGGGTAATGACGGCGGCGAGCGCACGTTCACCTACAATGCCGGTCCGGTCATCCACCAGGCGTTTACCGAGTGGCTCGACCGGCGCGCGTCTGACAAACCCTTCCTGGCCTACCTGTCCTACATGGAGTCCCACAAGCCCCGCATTCCCAGTTTGGCGGCGCGGCGTCGGGTGTCTGGCGGCGACGACGAAATACGCACCCAGCTGCACACCGACCTCAGCTTCAACAGCCAACTCTCTTATGGCTTTGGTCAAAAGTCCTATACCGAAGAAGAGCTGGTGGCCATCAACCACGTCTACGACGCCTGTTTAGTCGATCTCGACGACGCCACGGCCGACCTGCTCGACGATCTGGAGCAGCGAGGCGTACTCGACAATACCATCGTGGTGTTCACTTCCGACCACGGCGAACTGTTGGGTGAGCACCAGCTCTTTGGGCACCGGCGCAGCGTATATCAGGCCCTCATCCACATCCCGTTGATTGTCAGCTGGCCAGCAAGCCTCAAGGGCAGCCGGGTTACCGAACCCGTGTCCAATATGGACACCTACAACACCTTGGTAGAGCTGGCCGGACTTCCCGCACCGCCCGATGCCGACACCTCCCGGGGCAACTTCATCGAGGGGCGCCCTGGTAAATACGGCGTGTTTAGCGAGTCTACGGCCACCGACACTCAAGGCTACGCGCGCGTGACCAAGCTGTTTCCCGGGTTCGAAGACAACAGCTGGGATCGCACGTTCCGCACCATGGTCGACGGCAACTGGAAGATCATTCTAGACAACGTGGGTGGCGTTGAACTCTACGACATGCTTACAGACCACGACGAAGCACACAACTTGGCCGAACAGGCCCCCGAGCGCTCGGCTGCGATGGCCAAGCAGATGGCCAAGCTCACCGATGGATTCACGCCGTACGATATTTCTCTTCGCGAAGAGGGCGGAGGCGAAGTCGAAGACGACGCCGCCACCAAGGCCCAACTCGAGCTCCTCGGCTACATCGATGACGAAGAAGAAGAAGAAGAGGAAGAGTAGCCTCAGTCAGCGTCACGCAGTTCAATTCCGCGCCGATCAAACCACGGTATGATCACCTTCTGAAGCGTTATGTCGTGGGTCTCAATGTATCGATCATAGTCCAGCAAGCCACAGCTGCGCTCTTCGTCCGTGAGGGGCTCGACGTCTGGAAAGTCGCAGTAGGCCCGATGGAACTCGGCCAAATTCCGAGGAAGCTGCTGCTGCACCCGTGCGCGAACCCCCTGCGGATCGATCTCGAGCAGCGCGTCGAGCGCGTCCCAGCCAAACCCTCGGTGAATGGCCTCGTCTTGGAGCACCCGCTCTAGAACCTTGGAGGCCATGGGGTGTCGGGTGTGCACCCGCATGGCGTTGAACAACGGAACGGCGAAGGTCTCGCCCAGGCAGAAACCTGAGACGATGGCGTCAACCAGAGAGGCCAAGGGACCTTCGGCAGCGGAGGACAACGCCAGCCGCTGCACATCTAGACCCGTGGGTAAGTCTTCACCGCCAAACGCGACCAGGCACTGGTGAGAGAGCTGCGCGTGATCGAGCTCATCGCCCACAATACGAATCGCGACCCGGTGAATTTCGTCAGGAAGCCCGCACTGAATCGTCCAATGAAGGACCTGAGCTGCGTGCGCCGCGCTGGTGTATTCGGCCAGGACGCGATTGCGCCATTCCGCACGAACACGATCGGTACTCATGGATCTTCGGCAGGCTTCGGCATGGGAGGCGGGGGCGCCTTGGAGCGATGGGGCGGCGGTGGATTAGCGGTGCGACGCGGCTCGGCGGACTGGGATGCCTTCCACTCGGCGATCAACACTTCGGAGCGACCGTCCTCGGGGCAAAGAACTTGTATGCCGCAACTGTCGTCGGGTACCGGGCAGTCCGTGCGAGCGGCGTCTTCGACCGGCTGCCGAGCGCCGACCCACTTTTTGAAGCAAACATTCGTCTTAGGATTGACGTAAAGCACCGGATGTGGCGGATTGGTGGCTCCCTCGGGGTGTCGAGACTTTACGTCTTCCCATCGCATGATTGACGGTGGGTTCATCGTGACATCGGTGTCGACCTGAACCGAACCATCGGTGCTGGCACCGGTCTTGTTTCCACAACCTGCGACCGTCAACCACGAACCCGCCGCAAGGCAGACCACTACGCGCTGCTTCATTTCTACTCCGAGGCCAAGCCCCTCTTGAGCATCATACCTGATGACGCTGACCACTTCATGCGGTCTTGTTCGGACCCAAAAGGATGCCCGTGACATCAACCCAATGCATCGCGATGCCAACGTCGTCTTGTGCGCTTTATAATAGCTTTTTGCCAGTACAAAACCCCCGAGTCACCCCGGTGCCAGCAGGACGGAAACCAGGCGGGATCACCTAGACCAAAGCGCGACTTAGACCGTCATTCCAAGATATGTATTACGACAAATGCAACTCCCTCTCCTCGCCAACGGCTTTCGGCCCTTCTTCTTCGTCGCCGCCCTCTACGCCGTTCTGGTCATCCCGCTTTGGCTAGCGACACTCATCGGAAACTTCCAGCCTAACCTTAGCTTTCCGCCGATGTACTGGCACGGTCACGAGATGCTCTTCGGCTTCACCATGGCGGTCGTCGGAGGCTTCCTACTCACCGCGGTCAGCAACTGGACGAAGCGCGTCACCGCCGTCGGCGCTCCCCTCGCCTTCCTGGTTGTTCTTTGGATCGCAGGACGTTTCGCGATGTTGTTCGGGGACTTCCTGCCACAAGTGGCGATCGCAGCCGTCGATCTCGCGTTTGTTCCCGCGCTCGCCGTGGCGATCGGACGACCGCTCATCGCCAGCAAGAATCAACGTACCTACGCGTTGCTCCCCATCACGGGCATATTATTCGCCGCCAACGCGGTCTGTCACCTCGACGCCATGGGCGTCACCCAAGGCCTCGCCGATCGGGCCCTCAACGTGGCCATCGACTTAATTTTAGTGACTATCATACTTATCACTGGCCGAATCATCCCTGTGTTCACCCGGAATGAGCTGGGTCTACAAGACCTTCGCTCCATGCCAGCCCTCGACAAGGCCACCGCCCTGGGGATGGCCTTCGTCGGCTTGCTCGACGCCGCAGAAATCACCGAAGTAGCCATCCTGGTCGCCGCCGTCACCGCCCTGTTCGCGCTCCTCCGCATGCGCTTCTGGGGAACCGCACAAACCTTCGGTAGTCCACTTGTCTGGGTACTACATATCGGATCAATTTGGATTCCCATCGGACTGTCTCTGCGCGCCTTTGGACCCATGCTGGGACTGCCCGCGACCGCCACAAGCCACGCGTTCACCGCCGGGGCCATCGGCACACTCACCTTGGGCATGATGACACGGGTGTCGTTAGGACACGCCGGACGCAACCTCGTCGCCTCCACGGCCATGGCGGGTGGATTCACGCTGGTCACCTTGGGCGCGACCATTCTCGTAGCCACCGCCGCCATCGGTGGCACGTCCATCTTCCACGGAGCCCTGGCCGGCGGAACCTTGTGGGCCCTGAGTTTCGCCATCTATCTGGCGCTGTTCACCCCAGCCCTCTTCTCGGCTCGACCCGACGGAGAACCAGGCTAGCGCTCCGCCGATGAACACCGTCTCGTCGGGTGCGGCCAGCGGATCGGTGAGGTCGAGGTGAAGCACAGAGCCCGGCCGAGTCCAGCGAGTCCCGGGCCAGCGAGCGGCCCACGCGATGACCGAACCGCGCCTAGCGTAACGGCGGAACCGAGATACACCCTCCCCATGCAAACGCTCCTTCTCTCTCTCCTCTTCGGTTGTAGCAACCCCAACGCCGCGGCCACCGACACCCCCACATCAACCCCGTCGATTACGACGCCGGCCACTATGGTTCGGGTGGCCACGTTCAACACCGCCCTGTCCCGTGAAGACGCCGGCGCGCTGGCCGCGGACGTGAACGAGCCCTCTACGGCAGTCGTCTCTACCGTCTCCATCATTCAGACCGTCCGCCCAGACATTCTACTGGTTCAAGAGTTCGACTACGACCCCGCCGCCCTAGACGCCTTCGCCGATCTGATCAACACCGACCAAGGAGGCGCTGCCCTCGATTACCCCTATCGGCTTGCGGTGGTCAGCAACACCGGCGAGGCCTCGGGCGTGGACCTCGACAACAGCGGCGACGTGTCCGGCCCCGAAGACGCCTACGGATATGGCAACTACGTAGGCCACTACGCATTCGCGCTGCTGTCGCGCTACCCCCTCTCCTCGGCCGACGTGCGCACCTTCCGCAAGCTGCTGTGGTCCGACGTCCCCGACGCCAACCTCCCGACCAACGCCGACGGCGCAAACTGGTACAGCCCAGGCGCCCTCGCCGTCCTGCGACTGTCCTCCAAGTCCCACGTCATCGCGCCTATCAACACCCCTGACGGCACCCTGAACGTGTTGCTCAGTCACCCCACGCCGCCCGTCTTCGACGGCGATGAAGACCGCAACGGTCGACGCAACCACGACGAGATCGGCCTGCTCGCCGCCATCCTCGACAATGCCCCCTGGCTGGTCGACGACAACAACACCGCGGGCGGCCTGGCCACCGACGCGTCATTTGTGGTCCTGGGCGATCTAAACGCCGACCCCGTCGAGGGCGACAGCTGGGACAACGCCATCCAGCCGATCCTGACCCACGCCCGCGTGAACGCCGACGCGGCCTCGGGCGCCAGCGTCCCGAAACCGGAGGGTCGCCCCGACACCCACACCACCAGCTGGGGGCTACGGGTAGACTACGCGCTGCCCTCGGCAAACCTCAACCTCCTCGAAACGGGCCTGTACTGGCCGTCCGAGGGCGATGGCCGAAACTGGGTCGCCTCGTCTGACCACCGCATGGTCTGGGTCGACGTGACCCTGCGATAAAACATGGAAGAGGAGCATCCATCGTGAACTGGATCCATTTCCCGCTGATCTCACCGCTGCTAACGGCGACGGGCATCAAACCCTACATCGCCACGGGCCCCGCCGGAAATGCCCGTCTTCGCGCCTCGCTCCTGTCGGGGACGCCCACCTCGGACGTGGCGTACCAGGGCCCCCCCCTCGTTGACTTCCCCGTGATTCCCCTCCAGATCTGGGGCGTACAGTATGATCTCGACCTGGTGATTGTATCGGACCACCCTCGCTATAATATGCACGAATACGCACGTATCCAAACCCCTGAGGGCGCCGTCTGGTTGGCGAAGGACGCCCTCGAAGACGGCCTACAGCAGTCGCTGATCGCCGACCTCGACGACATCAAACGATGGATGCCGGAGCTACCGATTCAACGCCAACAAAGTGCCGTTCAAGTCACCGACCGCAGCACCTCGGACTGGCTCGACCTGGACTTCGCCTACACCAACCTAGAAGGCGAAGCGGTCGAGGTCCATTACGAGGGTAAACCACCTCGAACCTACCAACGGTGGCGAAGCGGAAACACCATGGGCCACAGCGCCAACACGGTGATGGCCGCCCTCGACATCCCGTACAAAAGCTTCGCCCGCAAGGCCACCATTCGCATCGACGGCAAGGAGCGGAGCGTCGACAAGCTGTTGGGCCTGGTAAAGTTGCAGGTGGTCCTGGCTCAAACCCAGGGAGGACTGGCTACGTCTCAGATCCGGTTGACGCCAAGCGCCTCCGAAGAAATTGCGTTCATCGCCGACTATCGCGACCAAGATGGCGGGTGGCAGACCACCGAATGGACGTTCACGCCACGCGAAAACACTGTAGAGATATCGCTAAACCACCCGTTTAGGTCGCTGTTCTACACCTTCCAGCGCAGCGGCGACGCCCTAGAGCTCTCGTCCATGCATGTCTGTCAGTTCGACGTCGACCTACCCGTCAGCCGCATCACCCTGAGCCCGCCGCTACCCGATCTAAGACGGAAATTCACAGGTCGACACCGCAGCCGCTACGTCCTCGACATCAACGACCAGCAGACCCAAGCCTACGGTCGCTTAGAGGCCTGGTGGGACGGCGACAACGCATGCGTCGAGATGGTCCCCGAGGCGCCCGACTGGACCGCCGATCGCCCCATGCGTACGACCCTTCGTTACGACGGCGATACTTGTTCGGTCGGAATTGTGCGAATACCCCGTCCTTAGGGTACGTTGGTCGCATGAAAACCTGCCTCGTACTGTCTCTTGGATTCCTGCTCACCGCCTGCGCTGAGGGTGAGCACGTCGACACCCACGTCATCGACACCGGCACCACCGCAAGAGTCTCCGACGAAGCTACGCTTACACCCCAGCGGGTGGAGGCGCTTCTCCCCGTCCGCGCCGAAGAGGCGGAAGCGTCCGTACTCACCATCTCCACCGACAGCGGCGGCGACGGCACCATCGATCGCGTCGTTCGCACCACATTCGACATCCACAACGACCGCCAGATGATCGAAGAGGACCGCGACGGCGACGGCGTGTTCGAACTTGTGTCCACGTTCGTGCACACCTACCAGAATAATCGCATTGTCCTTATAGAAACCGACAAAGGCGCCGACGGAATCATCACCACCGTCGAGTCCCGTACCTACACCGCCGAGGGCCGGGTGCTCAGCATCACCCGCGACACCAACGCCGACGGCCAAGCAGACCGCCTCGAGACCAACACCTACGACGCCGACGGCCGACGGGTGCAGTGGCAGGTCACCTCCCCCGTCGACGGCAGCGTGGAGTCCACCCAGCATTGGCAGTTCGACGAAAACGGCCAAGGCGCCGGTCGCACCCTCCTTCGCACCCTCCCCAACGGCTCCACCGTGCTGTCGCGCTACAGCAATACCTACCGCAAAGACGGTCGACTCCACGCCATGAACGTCGATCTTCAAGGCGACGGCACCATCGACAACCGCATCCTCCGCGTCTACGACGACACCGGCCGCCTCCTCGCCGCCACCACCGACGCCGGCAACGACGGCACCGTCAACAACCGCACCTCCTATGTATATGACGAAGCCGGACGCCAGGTCGAAGTCGCCATCGACATCGGAAACGACGGCCAGGCAAACACCATTATTTACCGCGACTACCAGGGCCTCCACCCACAACGCGGTCAGGTGTGTCGATAGTCTTCCGTAGACGCGCAGACGCATCATCACCCGAATCCTGGCTGATCGTCCGGAAGGGCGGCGTCATTTGCCTTCCCGCCCGAGCCCAGCGGCGATGAGGCAAGACAAGAACTGAGCGAGGATGAGCGCACATTGTTCGAAGCGCTGGGATATATCGAGTATTATAATAGCCGCCTTGCGTGTTCTTAGGCGAAGCTGCGGCTACAGGAGACATCCCCATGGTTCGATTCGCACTGGTTGCAGTCGCCGCGCTGTTCATTGCGCCCGAAGCTCAAGCCCAATGCGCCGCTCAGGCCATCGACACCCTCACCTGCACATCGGTCATCGTCGGTAGGCTGCGCCCCGGTGCATGGGGCGCCGGAGACGTCCCCGGCCAAGCGCTCCTCGGCTCCACCTGTCCCGATGGGTTCAACACGCTGAACAACGATCTCGGCGCTTCCTGCACCTACACCAACAGTGTGTTTGGCTGCCTCGGCAGTAGCTGCTCGCCCGACGTCTACGGCTGCGGCGCGCCATTCGCCAACGTCGCTCAGGATGGCCCCGACGACGTGTACGCGTTCAACTGTCAGCAGTCCGGCGATGTCACCGTCGAGATCAGCAACATGGACTGCGACCTCGATATCTACGTCCTCGACAGCACCTGCGATACCACCAACGGGTGCGTCGCCGGCTCCACAGCACCGTTCAACGCATCCGATAGCGTCACGTTCACCTGCACCTTGGGCGAGACCTACTATGTGGTGGTCGAGGGCTACGGCGAGACGTTCAACGGCTACAACAGCTACACGGGCGGCGCTGGGTACTGCAGCCCCGAGAACCCGTTTTCCGACGGCAACTACGAGCTGGCCTTCCTCCCGGGCGACCCCGCCACCAGCGGCTGCGTCGAGATCTGCGACGACCTCATCGACAACGAAAGCGACGGCCTCACCGACTGCGACGACCCCGTCTGCCCCGCCGACCCTGTCGGCGCGGGCGCGGTCGAAGCCGACGACAGCGGCCTGGGAGACGACGGCGGCGGCCGCATGGCCCGCGACGACCACGACTGCGCAGGCGATGCC
>JAACDH010000683.1 GCA_009936995.1 Rhodobacterales bacterium | reverse complement strand
GGTGCTCGCACATGGTGTGAAGTGCATGTCGATGGGCCTCTTGGTCGAGCCCGATCAGGCCATGATCTGGCGTGGACCCATGGTCATGGGTGCAGTGCGTCAGTTCCTCCAAGAGTCGGACTGGGATGGTATCGACTATCTGATCATCGATCTTCCCCCGGGCACAGGCGACGCTCAGCTCACCCTCATTCAGGCCGTCAGCTTGTCTGGCGCGGTGATTGTCACCACCCCTCAAGACGTGGCTCTGGCGGACGCGGTACGGGGCATCCACATGTTCAACAAGCTCGACGTCCCCCTGCTGGGGCTGGTCGAGAACATGGCCTGGTACGAACTTCCCGATGGCACGCGCGACTACGTGTTCGGACAGGACGGCGGCAAGCGCACGGCCGAGAAGTACGGCACCGATCTGCTCTGCCAGGTGCCCCTGGGAACCGCCATTCGCAAGAGCGGCGATGAAGGAACCCCCGCTGTGCTCCTTGGTGGCTCAACCGCCGAGATTTTCCTCAACCTCGCCCGTCAGGTCGCGGCCAAAGTGCCCGCGGTCGCCGAGTGAGTCTCCCGAAGCCGGTCGAGGGGCTCGAGCGGCAGGCGTCGGGGCCTCTCCTCGACACGTTCGCGCGGGCGCATTCCTACTTGCGTATCAGCGTCACCGACCGATGTAACTATCGGTGCACGTATTGTATGCCCGCCGATGGGCTGGAGTGGATGAAGCGAGAGGACCTGCTCTCCCTCGAAGAGATCGCTCGGGTGGCGGGGCTGTTCGCCAGGATGGGCGTTCGCGGTATTCGGCTAACCGGAGGCGAACCCACGGTGCGGCGTGGACTGCCACAGTTGGTCCGAATGCTGGCCGACATCGAAGGTATCGACGACGTGGCCATGACCACCAATGGGCACAGCTTCGCGCCACAGGCACAGCTTTACCGCGACGCCGGCTTGAACCGAATCAACGTCAGCCTTGACACCCTCCGCGCCGACCGATTCACCGAGATCACCCGAGGTGGCGACCTTGCCAAGGTGCTCGCGTCCATCGACGCGGCGGTCGCAGTGGGGCTCACGCCGGTCAAAGTCAACTGTGTGGTGGTCCGCGATCTGAACGTTCACGATCTTGTCGATCTGGTGCGGTATTTCTCCACACGGCCCGACGTCATTTTGCGGTTTATCGAGTACATGCCCTTCAGCGGCAACGAGAGCCGAAAGCGGCACGTCCCCGTTCAAGAGGTCCGCGATCTGCTGGGCGAGCTGTGGACGCTCACGCCGGTCGCTCGCACCGTGGGCAAGGGGCCTGCGGTCAACTGGCGGGTCGAAGAGACCGGGCAGGTTTTGGGCTTTATTTCGCCCATCACTGAGCACTTCTGCGACAGCTGTAACCGCCTGCGCATGCAGGCTGATGGCCACCTGCGCACCTGCCTCTCCAAGGATGGAACCCCCAGCCTACGGGAGTTGATTCGACTTGGGCTCACCGACGACGCGCTCTCTGTCGCGATTCGCGGCATGGTCTGGGGCAAGATAGCGGGGCATGAGGCCCATTATGAAGAGGGCTGGCGGACGTTTGATGGCGCCATGATTCAGGTCGGGGGCTAGTCGAATGTGGATCGCGCTACTGTTGGCGGCGAATGCAGCTGAACCCCAATTCTCGGCCGGGTCCTACGGCCGAGTCGCGGTGGCATCCGACCTCGAAGGGGGGCGCGCAGAGTCGTTCAACGTAGCCAGTCATGGTCCCCGTCTCGAGAAAGACCCCTACCTCGAGCTCGATCTTGGGTGGACGGTGGCGCTAGAGGAGGGCGCGGTCTTCGCCGTGCTGATTACGCCGGCTATTTCGGGCGACTTGTTTCACTACGATGGCGACTTCAACGACGCCATGGCGCTCCGAAACCTGTACGTCGAGGCCCGCGACTTCGCGCCTACAGCCCTCTCCGTTTGGGCGGGTGCGCGTATGTACCGTGGTGACGATGTCTATCTGCTCGATTTCTGGCCCCTCGACGACCAGAACACCTGGGGCAGCGGCGTAAAATGGTCACCCGGCCAAACCGAGGTCTCGGCGCACATCGGTCTCAACCGTCTGAGCACGAACGACCTTCAAATTCAGTATCTCACTGTAGAGACGCCCGGTGGTGTGTCCGGTCAAGACATCCTTGTCCTCGACCGCCAGCGAACGGTAAAGACCCTGCGGATTGGCCAAAAGGTCCCCGTCGGCGATGTCACGTTTCGGGCGCGTGTCTACGGCGAGGTCCACAACCTCCCCGAAGGTCAGCAGGCGGTCGAAGACCCTTTCCAGCCGCCCACCTTCACCCAGCTGCCGTCCGATCGCGGCTCGCTTATCGGCGCTCAGCTCTCGGCCTGGGGCTGGGCTCCGCAATCCTTCGTACACATCTGGGCCCGGCGAACCACCGGTCTGGCGGCGTGGGACGAGTTGGTGCTTCCGGTTCAAGGTCTGGACCCCGAGCTTCGGGCGGCCGAAGCGCGCGCTTGGCAGCTTGCGCTGGCCGGCAATCAAGAGAGCAAGTGGTTGGGCGTCTCCTGGGGCACCTATTTCTCTGGATTCTCCGACGCCGACAACCAGGACTTCGACTTCGACGACCGCTCGGAGTGGGTTGGCGCGGTCCGACCTCAAGTGTGGTTCACCGAGGCGGTGGCCCTGGGCGTCGAGGCCAGTCGCCAAGAGGTTCGTCCCGCGGGTCCGAATCCCCGTTCGGGCGATCTTGTGCGCCCCAGCGTGACCAAGTTCAGTGTGCTGCCGGCGGTTCAAGCGGGGCGCGGTGGTTTTAGTCGTCCGCGGATTCACTTGATGTACACGGCCACCTGGCTAGACGACGACGCCCGTGGGCTTTACGACCCACGGGACGTTCGCGTGCACGACGGCGTGCAGCACTTCATGGGCGTGGGCGCAGAGTGGTGGCTGAATAGCCGCCGCGTCATCGTGCCCAATGCCAACTAGAATAGGCGCTTGCGGCCTTCCATCTGCTCGGCTTCGGTCTTGCAGTCGATGCATTGGGAGGCTACCGGGCGGGCCACCAGACGGCCATAGGTGATCGCGGCGCCGCAGCTTTCGCAGGTGCCGTACTCGCCATTTTGCATACGGTCGAGGCTGCGACGAATTTTTGCGACTAGACGGCGTTCACGATCCGCGAGGCGCAAACTGAAGTCACGGTTGGATTCGGTGACGGCCAAGTCGAGGGGGTCTGCGTCGGTCTCGCGGACCTCTGTGAGCCGGCTGACCGCTTCGCGAGATTGTGACATCAGTGATTTAAGCTGCTCTTCCAAGCCCCCTTGGAGGTTTGTGAGCTCTTCGTTGGAGAGGTACTCGTCTTCGGGAAGCATGGGGATATCCCTGGGTCCAAATGGTTGCTGTCTATGTGCGCGACAGATCATACTCATATCAGCGTGCAAGACAACCAGTGATGTAGACTACCTGCGCGGTAGGACGTCGCAGGCTATGCCAGGGGCCATCTAATCGGGAGTGAAGATGCTCAAGCGAGCTGTGGTTGTGGGTGGTTCTTCCGGGATCGGAGCGGCGCTGGTGCGTCGATTGGCGCGCGAAGGCTACAAAGTTGCGGCTGTGGCCCGTCGCCAAGAGATTCTCGACGACCTCTGCGATGAAGTGAACCGTGACGTCGAGTCTCGGCGCGCATGGGGCTTTGTACACGATGTCACGGATACCGAGGGCGCTCAAGCGTGCTTCGACGAGATCTGCACGACCCTTGATGGCCTCGATCTGATTGTGTACACCGCCGGTATAATGCCCATCATCGACGAGGACACCTACGACAGCACACTCGACCGTCGCACCATCGAGGTCAACCTCATCGGCGCCATCACCTGGCTGAACTTGGCAGCTGAGCGCTTCAAGCTTCAAGAGAGCGGCACCATCGTCGGCGTTGGGTCGGTCGCCGGAGACCGCGGGCGAGTAGGGCAGCCAGCCTACGCGGCCAGCAAAGCAGGACTGCACACCTACATGGAGGCCCTCCGAAATCGCTTGTCCAAGCACGGCGTCACCGTCATCACCATTAAGCCGGGTCCAACTCGCACCCCCATGACCCGCGAAGTCGACAAAATGCCTTTGGCTATCGACGCTTCCGACTCCGCTGATGGCATCTTCAACGCCATCGCCCGGCGCAGCACCACCACGTATGTGCCGTTTGTCTGGTGGCCCATCATGACGGTTATCCAAGCCATTCCCTCGGTCATCTTCCGGCGGATGGGCATCTAAATGATCAAGGGTCAACTCGACATTCGGATGGAGCACCGCCACGGCTGGGGCATGGCCAATCACTGCGTCTGCCGAGTCCTACGGGTCACGTCGGCGGCGGATGTTCAGGCGGGGTTCAAGCTGGCGGCCGAGAAGGGTTGGAAGGTGTCGTTCTGGGGCAATGGCCGCAGCTATGGCGACGCCGCCCTCAACGAATCCAACTTGCTGCTCGATTTCCGTGGCATGAACGGCGTCCTGGCGTTTGACGAGGACTCGGGCGAGCTCACGGCCGAGCCGGGCATCACCATGAAGGAGCTGGAGTATTTCTCGCTTCCCCGTGGATTTTGGCCGCCCGTGGTTTCGGGTACCAGCTTCACCACGCTCGGCGGGTGCATCGCGGCCAACGTTCACGGCAAGAACAACTACAAGTACGGTCCTTGGGGCGACCACGTGGTCCGCTTCACCATCGTCACCGCGGACGGTGCGCTGCGTGAGGTCGACCGCCAGTCCGATCCCGAGCTCTTCCACTTCGCCATCGGCGGATTCGGGCTGCTCGGCGCCATGGTCAGCATCACCGTCAAGATGAAGCGCGTCCACAGTGGCCGTATCGGCGTTCAGGCGTCATCGGCCGATAATATCGACCACATGTTCCGGCTGTTCGAAGACTACAACGGTCGCGATTTCGATTACGTGGTGGGCTGGGTTGACGGCTTCCCCGGTAGCGATTCGCTGGGACGCGGCCAAGTTCACGCGGCCAATTACCTGAAGAAGGGCGAAGACATCCCCGGTGAACGGATGATGCGGCCCAAAGATCAAGAACCTGGCGATCGGATGTTCGGTGTCTTGCCGAAGAGCTGGCTTTGGTGGCTGGGCAAGCCCGCCATCCATCGGTGGGGCTTTCGGCTGATTAATGTGGGTAGATATTGGGCGATAAAATTAATGAAGCAAGACGGTGAGTGCCATCTTGAGACGCACATCGCCTTCAACCACTTGCTGGACTTCGTTCCGACCTGGCAGTGGATTTACAAGCCGTCCGGCCTCATTCAGTTCCAGCTCTTTCGCCCGAAAGAGTGGGCTTTGCCAATCATTAGGAGCGTGCTT
>JAACDH010000682.1 GCA_009936995.1 Rhodobacterales bacterium | reverse complement strand
GCGGCTCAGGCGGACGCGAGTTTGGGCAATGGCGGCCCTCGCGCCTTGCGGTTCGCGGAGCGCTCCAGGCTGTTGGGCACGTCGAGCGTAGCGGGCGGGCGAACAACAGCGTGAAGGGTAAGGCGACCGCCGCAAACGCAGGCGAGTCCGTAAATCTCAAAAACCCGCCAAAGCAATTCAGCCCATCCGTACCATCGGGATGTTCCCTTCGCCGGTGTCTTGCACAGCCGTTCTCTCGGCTCGGTTTCGGGTGGCTCTGGAATCACCTGGTTCCGCAGGCGGTGCCTCGGGGCACGAACCCCGTGGTACGTCACGCCGTTCTTCCGGTTGGGCGGTACCAGGGCGGCCAACTTCTGCGCCAGTTCAAACTCGCTGAAGATGAAGATGAAGTCGGTGGCTCCGTTGGCGTACGGTTTTCGCAGGGTGAGAACGAGCAGCCCGTCTGGGCGTCGATGCAGTCTCGTCCTGGCCAGCGGTGGCCTCAGCACGCAACGGCACAGCCGTTCCAGACCTTCTCTGTCACCCTGCCGGATGACGACGGCAGCATGGAGGTTGTACCCTCGGTCCTCGGCGCAGAGCCAAGGCAGTCGGAATAGGCGGACAATCCAGCGCTTTCGGTGCTCGGGCAGACGGTTTTGAAACTGGTTGTATCGATGCTGGCCAAACTGGCGTGACGCCCTCGTCATCACCAAGCCAGATACGGTCTTCCGATGACATCGCCGGGGCTACCGCGTGTTTTGGCGCTGGCGGCCCGGCGGAAAGCCAGGCAGACCGCGCATCTCCGCAAAACACATCGCGTTCATCAAGCGGATCTCTCGGGAGAACCCGGCCTGGGGCGCAGACCGCATCGCCCTCGAGATGAAACGCAAACTGGGCATCGAACACGCCACGAGCACGGTCCGGCGCTACATGGTCGACGCCGGTCCGCTCCCCGGCTCGACATGGCGGACCTTCCTCGCCAATCACGCTCCGGACATCTACGCATTCGACTTGACCACCCAAATCATGTGGGATTTCTCGGTCTGCTACATCTTGGTGATCATCGAGCTTCAAACCCGATCGGTGGTCCACGTCAATGTCACCCGTAGTCCTTCCCTGAACTGGGTCAAACTGCAGATCCGAGATGCCTGCCCGTGGAAGGGTCCTCGGTTCGTCCTGCACGACAACGACGGGATCTTTGGGCAGTTCGGGCCCGGTGGGCCGTTTCGGTGTGCCCTGGATACCTGGCTGAGCGCGGTGATGGGGATCCGAGGGATACCGATCCCGTACGGCGCGCCAAACTCAAATGCCATTTGCGAACGGGTGACCGGCACCTTCAAGCGCGAGGCGCTGAATCACTTCATCTTCAGCTCTGAAACCCATCTTCGGCAAACGGTTTTCGAATTTCAGCGATATTACAACAAGGCGAGACCTCACCAGGGAATCGCAGGGATCCCGGCTGAGTTCGAGGCACCGCGTGAACCTCCGGACGCCGACGGAGCCGGCGAGCTGATTGGCGAACCGGTTCTCGGTGGTCTGCATCACGACGACCGCCTCGCCGCCTAAAATCGGGTGGCCGCATCGCTGACTTTTCGAACAAAATCGCGTTTTGGGGCGCCTTCGTGCGCGTGAGGGTTGCGCCGAGCCGCCCGGACCGGGCGTGCACACCAGGGGCGAACACCGCGTATGGGGTATTCGCTGAGCACGGGTGCATGCCGGGACGCATGTGCTTCATAGGACCGTTGCGGCCTAGAAGGTCACTCCCTGCAGGCTATCCGGCGTGGACATTTTTCCGCGCGGTAGCAGGTTGAACGCCACGCTCACCCGGTCGGGATTCACGGTGGGCGGGACCCAGTGTCGGCACCACGAGGGGAAGAGGACCATGCGACCCGGCGTCGCGGGCACCCGCCACTCGCCGCTGTTGTGCTCGGTCCACTCGGACACGGTGGGCAGCATCGCGGTGGCGCCGGGATTGGGGTGCATGAGGGTCAGGCCGTCGCCCTCGCTGGCGACCATGTAGTAAACGCCGCTGATCAGATTGTTGGCGTGCATGTGGGGGCGGTGAACCTCACCTTTCTGGAGGTAGTTAGCCCACATCGCGGTGATCTCTAGGCGCTGCACTTGAAAGCGGTAGGCACCCAGCCACTCGTCGGCGGCGACTCGGATGTGCTTCACCAGCGGGGCGAACACGGGGTCGTCTTGCAGGGTGGGCGGACACTGCCAGGGAGACGTGTGCCCCTTCCAGGTGGGCTGGCGCCGCCGGATCTTCTTGATACGCTGTAGCAGGGTGGCGTTGAGCCGTTCGTGGTCTGGCACCTGGGCCACCACCACCTGGGTGGCGAACAGACTCAGTATGTGTTCAATCTTCATCGAAGAAGGCCTCTGGGTGTTCGCGTAGAGTGCCACAGTTCTAGGAAGCGCATGGACTATAGCAGAACCTAGATTCTAATTGTGCATGCCGGGACGCATGTGTTTCATATGACCCTCGGGGCCCGTGCTCCGCGAAAACCTCATCCGCGACGTTCGCCAGTAAACGGTCCCTTCACGCCGCGAATCCATGACACACCTCACCACCCCAAAACGCACATTTCGGAACGAAATTCAGTCATGAAATCGCCCGAAATTCAGGCAGCCAAGCGATCGTCATGATGAAGACAACCCAGGGCTCGGTCTGGATGGACCGTCTCACCCACAAGGCGCCCGCCCTCCACAAGGACTAGCGGAACTCGCGGTTCGTCCAACTCGGCGGGAATCGCTCCGATGCCTTGAAGGGGGCGCGCGGTATTGTAGAACCGACCGAATTCCACCAAAGCTCGCCGAAGATGGGCTGACCGAAGATCCCGTCGTTGTCGTGGATGATGAACTTCGGACTCTCCCGCGGACAAGCATCCCGAATCTGTTGCTTCACCCAATCCAATGTGGGATTCCGAGTCATCCCAACATGAACGAAACGACGCGTTCGATAGTCAATAATCACCAACACGTAGCAGAATTCGTGGACGACCGGGCTTCCCACGAGAACGCCACCGCCAAAACAACCGATAGCCCTGACGATGCCAACGAACGACCGTGTCAGGCTGGACGATGACAAGCGCGCTTCTCCACTTCGGCCAGCGAGGGGAGAGCCAAATCCAGAATCGACGGTCTTGACGAAGCGGGTGACGCAGCGCTGCGATTTCCAGCAACAGGTCGCTCCGGTGGGTAACTGTGAGCCGCAGAGAGGCCACGGATGTGAGCAGATCCGTGAGCATTTCGCCGTCCTAATCGCCGCGAAAGTCAGCGCACACGATCACCTTAGAAACTCGCGGATGAAATAATGACGGAGCACGGGTCTCTGATGGTATTTATTAGGGGCTCAAGGACTCCATGCGCATTCTTCCCCTGACATTCCTTTTCGCCCTCGCCTGCACACCGAATGGTGCGGGGCCAGATCTCAAAGAAAAGCAGCGCAACGGGGATTCGGGCGTTCAGACGACCACGAACAGCACCACCACGTCATCTACCTCCCCCACCACAGACCCGTTTAACTGCGACGAGCCACCGACGGCGCCGCCGTTCGATACGGTGAGCTATCCAATCCAGACCCAAGAGGACTTCGATTTCAGCCTGGGCGGCTATCTCATCTACCAGTCTGGAATTGCGGTAGTGGGCACCAACAAACTCGCGGAAGAAACAGTTTTATCAGCGGGAACCGCAGGCGACCCGCGCGGCGTTCACGGGCTGTCCGACGGCCGTATTGTCATCATGTCGCCCTGGGATGGCGCCATCAAAATCGCCGACCCGAGCACCGGTGGTTTGGTCGTCTTGGCAGGTAGTTTAAATATTCCGAATGGTGTGGAAGTGGACATGAACGGCCGCATTTACTTCACCTCCTATGGAGAAGTGGGCTGGACCGAGCCCGACGGATCTGCAAACGACGTCATCTACGAGTGGCCCAATTCCGGCTCCAGTCCAAATGGCACATTCCTCAGCGAAGATGAGCAACGTCTGACAGTGGCCGTGCCCAACTTCAATGGCTCGACTGACTTCGTCTCCTTCGACCGCACCGGGCCCGACACCTGGGGCGAACCGTGGGTGTTGTACACGGCGTCCGGCTTCTTCTCGACCATCGATGGCGACGTGTGCGGGAATATCTACACCGTGGAGTACAACTTGGGCAAGGTGTACCGCATCGCCCAAGACGGCACCGGTGAGTTGCTCGCAACGTTGGACGGCAACGGCATCTGGGGTTTCAGCGCCATGCGGTTCGGCCCCGGTCAGAACGACTGGGAACGCGACCATCTGTACATTTCGCTGCGGAACACGAAGGTGTTCGACATGGACATCGGCATGACCGGCCGCCGTCACCCCACCACGCCTTGAGTCGTGAACCGGAGAGCGCTGGGTCCCACCAGTCAGTGGTTGAGCACGCCATTGTGAACACGCGGCTCGATGAAGGGCCGTCGACGCACCACAACTGTGAGGGATAGAAGAACCGATGGGTGGGACATTCTTGGGCCAAGCTGGGTACCGTGGCGGCTAGGAGGCGTTGATACACCGCGAAATCCTGACCCAGGCAGATCCGTTCTTCCACGCTCAGACTCGTATGGCGATATAAGACAGAGAGACGAAGGCCGGATCGGTTGGCGTGCGATTCCGCGTTGCGCCAACACCTCGTTACGCCACAAAAAACGACCTAGGGCAAAATATGCATTGGCAATCAAAAGTTAATGTTAGATGTGGTTTGTTGCTCGCCATGTTGTGCGGCTGTGGTCCAGCGCACCTACTCGATTTCGGCCCGGATGCCACTGTCTCCGCGACGGACATCATTCCGGGATGTGAGGGGGTCACCGCCCTCGGCGAGTTCTCCTCCACCATCCTAGCGAGAATCAATGATTCGGAATCCAGCGAAGAGGAGCTGTTGGTCCTAGACCACTTGGTTCTGGGAGACGGCGAGTCAGCCGACCAGGGCGTTGAGCTGTCGCTTGGGGTCGACTTCGCCGACGAGGTGTGCATCTGGTCTACCGACAGCGAAGAAAACGACGATTTCAGCGATGACCCGCTCAACGATGACGAAGACTGCAAGGTGATGCAGGAGTCTCGTACCGACCTGGTCTTTGCCCTGTCGCTGAGTTCTGGTGATTGTATGCTTTCGATAAGCATTCCCGCCGTGATCAATACCCCATAGCGGCCATCGCGGTCCCCGAAAACGCCATCCGGTAGTTTCTAACGTGGTGGGTGCATCCCGCTGATCTCCGGGTGATGGGGGACCGATGCTGCTTCATCTTCTGTCCGTCGTCGCCACGTTCCGCCTGTCTGTCGCAGCGAGACGAGATCTGGTGATGGAGATTGCGGCCCTTCGACATCAGCTCGAAGTCCTCCGACGATCAGGAGCCAAGCCTCGGTGCAGTCGAACCGATCGGACCCTGCGGATCTGGCTGTGTCGAACGTGGCCCAAGTGGCGAGAGGCGCTGGTGATTGTCCAGCCTGAGACTGCGCCTCGTTGGCATCGTGCCGGGGCGAGGGCAAGATCGGGCTCGAGATGAAGCGGAAGCTCGGTGTGGGGCACTCGGCGAGCACGATCCGGCGGTACACAGGGTCGAAGAGGGTCCATTGCGGGGCTCAACTTGGCGTGAGGACAAGAAGCATTAGAGCCTCTCCCAAGACAGCATACAGGCTTTCGAGCGTTTGCGGAGGGCGAGTGTGACTTGGGCGCCCGCTGTGAACGGGTGCTGAAACCCGACCCTTTTCGGTGACCTTCGCACTCACGATCAAACGGGTTCGCGACCAGAGCGGTCAGGTCCCGAACGTCAGTGAGGGTCCTGACCGCGCCGGGAGCGAGCCCACCCTCAGCCTCGTTCGAGTTGGTTAGACCTTGTCTGAGCAAAGAAGGCCCAAAGCTGCAACTCCGGACCTTCGGGGTTCCTGAAACCTGTCTTGGCCAACGGGAACCCGTTGTTGAAGTCACCTGGGGGGAGCCATTTGTCGAGCCCGACCTGTGGAATCCTGGCGACTATTCAACTGCGGGCGTTGTCGGCGACAAGTTCGCCTCTGCTCCAACTGTGACCGGGGCAATCGTTATTGTGGCTCCGAGTGCGCCGCCGTCATGCGCCGTGAGTCGTTACGCCGTGCCGGGCGACTGGTCATCAGCCGGTAGGTTGGTCACGCTACATGCCAGGGTCTACAGCTGAGAAGAAGAAGCAGTAGCGCGTCTCCCGCACCAGTATACAGGCTTTGGGTCGGAGGATAAGAAGCGACGCTTATGTGGGTGGAATCGTCAGACTTGTTTCGGAACCGCGATCACAGTGCGCTCGGTTCGGTATCGGTGGGGTTTTCCCCTTCTTTATAAAGAAGCTGAAGCAAACCTTCATCAACCTCGTACGGCGCTCCTCCCGGAACGCCAAACCCTTCGAGATGAGCCCCATGAGGGAATTTGGGGTCGTACATACTGCCGTGCGGAACTCCCGCATCCGGCTCCTCGGTTCACACATTCGCCATTCGAAGTTGCCGGCGGCGCCAAGGTGGCAGCCTTGCCGGCG
>JAACDH010000681.1 GCA_009936995.1 Rhodobacterales bacterium | reverse complement strand
GTGTGTAGGCGATGCCTACGGCGAGGGCGAGCTGTGGGAGCCCATCACCCCATACGGCACATGCGAGAAGGACAAAGACGAAGCGTGGGAGCGCCGCTAGAGTGCCTGTCAACCAACGTAAGACGTCGGCAAAGGGGCCGCCGAACCACCCCGAGAGCGCGCCGAGCAGAACACCACAGACGCCGGCTACGAAACACGAAAAGAGACCGGGTACCAGGAATGTGAAGCAGGCTTGGAGCAGTCGCCAGGCCACGGGCCGTCCCAAGTGGTCGGTTCCCAGCCAAGCGATGGCGCTGGGTCCCTGGTTGGCCATCGCTGGATTGACGTCGGTGCCCAAAGAGGGACCGCCCCACGGTACCAACAGGGCGGCTACGACCAGCAGCACCATAAAAAAAAGGGCGAACCGGCTAGAACGACCGCTTCCACACCAGGCTCGATGAACTTCTGCCCGGATGATTTGCGCTACCATGATGCGCTCTCCCGCATGCGCGGATCGACGGCAGTTCGGGTGAAGTCGGCCAGGGACCTGGCGCCGGCGACCCAGATAGCGGCGAGTAGAGCGACGCCCATGGCCACCGGGTAGTCGTGGGACAGTGCCGACTGCCAGAGGATGGAGCCGGCTCCGTTGAGCAGCAGAACTCGTTCGAGTACAACCAATCCACCTGCGAAGAAGGCCGCTCGGTTGGCCAACAAAGATGCCAGGGGCGGCAACAGGTTCCAGGCGACCAATCTGAAGGTAGAAGAGCCGCGTGCTCGGGCGGCATCGACGTATCCGGACGCACGGATTCTCGTCAACGCGCTCTCAACTTCGAGGTGAAGCTCTGTGACGGCACCGGAACCCACAGCTAGCAGAACCACTGCGAGGACTGCGCGAACGGAGCTGGGTTGGTCGGGGAGCGCGAACCACTCTGGGCGACCCCAATAGCTGAGGTTCATGCCCCAGAATGTGATGGTGTTGATCGAATGGACGGACAGATGCGCTAGCAAGAAGACAGGTGCCACGCTTACCCAACGCAAGAGGCCGCGAATCCAAGACGACCGCCCTGCCGTGTACCAGGCCAGCGCCACTGACTGGGTCGCCGCGAGCAGAAGCGCCGCGAGTAGCCAGCCCAGCGACCGCACGCTGGCGGCCCCGATAACTTCCAGGACAGGCGCTCCAGGCCGATAGCTGATGGACGTGCCTAAGTCGCCTCGAGCCATACGGCCGAGCGTTTGCAGCCAGCGCACGACCAGGGGTTGGTCGAGCCCCCACTCCGCCTCAAGCTGGGGCCGGATGGCTTCTCCACCTGGAATAAGATCGATGGGATCGCCAGGAGCTAGCGCCATCATCAACAGCACAAGCCCGACTGCTCCGGCTACGGTGAGCGCGGCACTAACGACAATTCTGACTACTCGACGGACCAATCCGGGGTCCAGGTGAAGAAGTAGAAGGGATGGATCTCGACGTTCTTCACCTTCACAGAGAGGGCCGAGTAGCTGTCGAGGGTCCACAGGAATCTCATGGGCAGGTCGTTGTGTACGATGGCGTGTACTTCCCGGAGCAGGTTTTTCTTCAGCTGGGGGTCATCGGCCAGCCGAGCGTCTTCCAGGAGCTTATCGACGTTTTCGTTGCTGTAGCCGACGAAGTTGCGCGCTCCCTTAGAGTGGAAGTGCTCATAGACGTCTTCATTGCGATCGAAGGACCACTGGCTGAGCACTAAATCGAAGTCTTTGCGACGCCAGACGCGCTCCTTCCACTCGGCTATGGTGAGGAAGTCAACTTCGACCGTAATACCGCGATTCTGCAGTTGCGACTGCATATTTATGACCACGTCCTGGGCGGTCTCGAGGTTCTGCAAGGTGGCGATGCGAATGCTAAGTTCTTTGCCATCACTGCCCATCCAATGGCGGCCATTGAAGGTGTAGCCCGCTTCGACGAGTAGATCGGCGGCGGCATCTGGGGCGTGTGGCCAGGCGGAGACCTTGTGGTTGTAATAGGGCGATGAGCGGACAAACGGGCCGGTGAGGGTGTCGCCAGTTCCGATAGGTGCGAGCAGATTTGGGACGTCGGTCATCAAGCTGATCGCGCGGCGTACTCTGACGTATTTCAGTCGTGCATCTTTCTGGTTGAAGCCCACGTACCACCAGCTGTTGGTTTGGTACGGGTACAACTCGATCCGCCGGTCGTTTTGAAGGGCCGCCAAGTCGCGGGGCAGAACGCGAACCAGCGCTTCGAGCGATTGGTAGATAAGCAGCTTGGCCTGGTAGTTCTTGTCGGAGACCTCGCGCATGACGACTTCGGAGATCTTGGGGCTGCTCGGAGAAAAACTATTTTGTTGCAGGCTGACACTGTTGTCATCGTTGAAGGACATCATTACCCACGGGCCGGTGCCGATGGGTTTGGTGCGGAACGGATCGCTACGTTTGACCGTGGTGCCATCGAATCGATGGGCAGGCAGAATCTTGAAGTGGAGCTTGTCTTGTGGTGCGACTTCGGGGCCAGTGAAATACATGATCACGCTGTTTTCATCCACTTTCTCGACCTTGTCGATCCAGGTGACCCGCGCGCCTTCGGTGGAAGCGGTGTACCGGTTCTTCATGGCGTTGATGGTGAACACGACGTCGTCGGGGACGACGGGTTTTCCGTCGTGCCAATGCAGTCCGTCTTTTAGCCAGAGGGTGGCCGAGAGCTTGTCTTCTGCCAGCTCGATGCGCTGCGCCAGTCGGGGAGCGCTGCGAAGCTCGCGGTCGTCGCTAAACAGACCTTCGAACACCAGCTCATTGAGCCGGGCTTCGCTCATGGTGGTGCTAAAGAGCGGGTTCACGATGGCTGGCGCGTGGTCTTCGGCGTAACGAAGAGAGCCAGCCTGGGCCGTTCCGATCGTCAGGGCGAATCCCAGTAGTGCGTTCAGCATTAGTTCTCCTTGCTATCGCCGGTGCGATCGAGGCCTTGAAGTACAGCGAGGTCGCCGATTACTTCGATGAGGCCTACAATCTCGGGGACGGTCTTTCGCAAGCTGTGTAGGGTGTCGAGGGCTTCGCGGGTATGGCCCAGCTTGAGTTGGGCATGGGCGCTTACAACCAGTAGACCCGGTGGATTGAGTGGACCGACGGGTTCAGAGAACTGTCGGCCCAGGTCGGTGTAGGCTAGGGCCTGCCGATGGCGACCCGCGTCGAGGGCTTGTCTCGCCCGAACTAAATGCCAGCGTTGACGCCATTGTTCGGCTAGTCCGAGATCTAAAAGTAGCGCCTTGCCATCGGTGGAGGCGGCGGCTTGGAGCTGAATCATGGCTTCATCGAGGGCGGCGGTGAGCAGTCGGGACTCTTCGCGGGCTGCTTGTGCGTCGTCGAATGTGCTGGTGAGCTCGGCGGTGATGCCAAGGGCGACACCACTGGAGGCCCCGAGGGGGCGTTGTGCGGCGTTGTCCTGCTGGAGATGGGCGCTGGTGAGCCACGGCGCAAACAATCGTCCTCCGAGCTCTTGACCTTCCCAGGCCGCGACACCTTGGGGACCCAGGTCGGCCTGGGTGGCCTGTTCCCAGTATCGGCGAAGGGCGTCGTGGACGCAGGGGTCCCAGAATCGATGTTCGGGTGTGTCTGCTGTGGCGGGTAGCGCGATGAGAGGGGACAGTGATGCCGCGATGAGGGCCGTCGCCTCTGGGGTCGCGTGGAGGCGAAGACGCTCGGCGAGAGGACTGTCGACAGCGGCCTCGAAGTAGGGGCGTCCATCGAGAATGGTGGCGGCGATACCGTGTCCGGGGTCGTCTTTGTGGACTTTGCCCGCCCACGACTTGGCCTCGAGTCCACTGCAGCTAGCCGCCATGGCCACGATGACCGACGCGCCAGAGCTGGGCATTGAACTGCGCTCTTGCCAAGCGGTGTACAGCTCGACGTTGGCGACTCCCGATAGCCAAGCCAGGTCTTCTTGCAGGGCGACTAACTCCGACGTGGCCCGGGCCCGGAAGAGGGGATGCTTCGCGAACGCGGTAGCGGCGCCCTGGTAGTTATTCTGATGCAGGGCGACCCAGCCGTCGCGCGAGCTTCCTTCCATCAACGAGCCAAACCGGTCCGGCTGTTGAGACACGGTGGTGAGCCACCCCATCTGCGGCAGGGGACTATCGAACTCTGGAGACTCGGCGGTGCATCCGGCGAGTGCCCATAGAGCCACGGCGAGGAGACGAACGCGCAAGTGCTATTGTCCCTCGTAGTTGGCGCCCGCGGAGTGCGTGGGGTCGGCATACAGCGTGGGATCGAGATTCTCGCCGTGGTCTTGGACCTGGATGGTCTCTTCCACCAGGGTGATGGCTTCGAGGGTGATGGGGCCTCGCTTGTAGTGCAACGAGACGGCGAAGCTATGGAATCCGGGCTTGAACACCTCGAGCACGTAGTCGGTCTTTTTGGCCAGACGCGTGCGTTCG